>JAYVZW010000061.1:0-7561 GCA_043783015.1 Verrucomicrobiota bacterium | reverse complement strand
TGTCGCAGTGAAAGTCATGCTTTCTCGCGTGGATGCGGATAACGAGGCCATCGCGAAATTCAAGCGCGAGACCGCCGTGACCGCGAAACTCCAGCATCCAAACATCGTCCGAGTCTTGGAGAGCGGTGCATCGGGCGCAGTCTTCTACTTCATCATGGAGTTCTGCGCCGGCGGAAGCGCCTGGGACTTGATGCTCAAGAACAAAGGCCGCCTGTCGCTGGCGCAGGCCAAGCCGATCATCCTCGGCGCGCTCGAAGCCCTCGCCTTTGCGCACGACCAAGGCTTCGTGCATCGCGATCTCAAGCCGCAAAATATCCTGCTCTCGCGCGGCGCCGTGCGGCTCTCCGACTTCGGGCTGGCGAAGAGCTTCCAGCAGGCCGGCCTCAGCGGAATGAGCATGACGGGCGGCTATGCTGGCACCCCGGTCTTCATGCCGCGCGAGCAGATCACCAACTTCAAATACGTCAAACCTGTGTCCGACGTATGGAGCATGGGCGCGACCATCTACAACCTGCTCACCGGCGCGTTTCCCTACCCATTCACGAAGGAGCGCGACCCGATCGACGTGATCCTGAACGACGACATCGTGCCCATCGTCCAGCGGGACAAAACGCTCCCCAAAAACCTCTGCGCCATCCTCGGCAAAGCCCTCGAAAAGAAAGCCCGGGATCGCTACCAGACGGCGGCTGAAATGCTGACGGCTATGAATAAAGCGCTGCCTTGATTTTCGACACCACGCCATCGCTCCCACAGCCAGCGGGGCCGCCATCCGACCTGCGGCGGGTTTGACAGAAAGCTGGAAAGCTGGAAAGCTGGCTAAAAAGAACACAGGATGAAAACGACCCTCGATTTACCCAACGACCTCGTGCGCGCGATGAAACTGCGCGCCGTGCATGAGGGGCGGAAACTCAAAGACGTGGCGGCGGAGATTTTTCGCCGCGGTCTGGCCCAGCCGGAGCCGCCATCCCGCGCCATCCCGCGCCGGGTCATCCTGCCGCTGATCCAGTGCCGCCACCCCGCCGCTCCGAAGATGGAACTCACGGCGGATAAAGTGGCAAAAATCCTCCTGAAGCAGGAGGTGGAATGGCTGCAATGAAACTGCTCGACGTGAATATCTGGCTGGCCCTCGTCCTTTCCGGGCACACCCACCACGAAGCGGCGCGGGCCTGGCTCGACGGGGAAAAGAAAAGTGCCAGCCTGTGCTTTTGCCGCGCCACCCAGCAGGGGTTGTTGCGGCTTCTCACCACGGCCGAAGTCCTGGCCGGCTATGGGAATCCGCCGCTGACCAACCGGGAGGCGTGGGCGGTGGTTGAGCGTTTCATGGAGGATGAACGCATCACCTTTGTGCATGAGCCGGAAGGCGTGGAGGAAACCTGGAAATCGCTCGCGCTTCGGGACACAAATTCGCCGAAGCTCTGGATGGATGCCTGGCTGGCCGCTTTTGCCCTCCGTTCCGGGCTTCAGATGGTCACCACCGACAAGGCCTTCTCCCAGTTCAAAGGGCTGAAAGTGGTGCGCGTTTAGCGGCGGTCAGGTTGACGGTTTCCTCCCTCATTCGTATGGCCCCGTTATGAACTACCATGACCCTGAAAACGTGCCGCCGGTCTGGCAGCTCGGCGACGTGATTCTCGACCGCTACGAGGTGAAGCAGGTATTCACGGGCGGCGGCATGGGGTTGGTCTATCGCGTGCATCATCGCGATTGGGCGATGGACCTGGCCGTTAAGTCCCCAAGGCCGGAGTTCTTTCAAACCCAGCAACACATCGAGAACTTCGAGCGGGAGGCAGAAACATGGGTAAATCTTGGTCTTCACCCGCACATCGTTAGTTGTTACTACGTCCGCCGCTTGGGCGGCATACCTCGTATTTTCGCGGAATTTGTCGAAGGCGGCACACTCGCCGACTGGATTCGCACGAAGAAGCTTTACGACGGCGACAAGGAGAAGGCGTTAGAGCGCGTCATTGATGTCGCAATTCAATTTGCATGGGGACTCCAATACGCTCACGACAAGGGATTGGTTCATCAAGACGTCAAACCGGGAAACGTCCTCTTGTCGCCGGATGGAACTGCCAAGGTCAGCGATTTCGGATTGGCAAATGCGCGTCGCGCTTCGGCTGAAAGCACGGTCGTCGCTGGACGTGCCGGCCAAAGCATTCTTGTGCCGGGGTCTGGATTCATGACACCAGAATATGCCTCTCCAGAACAGCTCCGGGTCGAGCACCTTTCGCGAAAGACCGACGTTTGGAGTTGGGCAGTATCGCTATTTGAAATGTTACTTGGAGAGTTGACGTGGGCGAGCGGTCTTGCGGTTCCATCAGCAATCGAAGACCTTGATGAAGGTCGTATCGACGAAGAACTCATTACCTTGCTAAACAGTTGCTTTGGTTCAAGGTCGAGATCGAGGTGGGGTTCATTCGATCCCGTTCTTGAAGCCCTTAGCTCTTACTACACGTCTCGCTTCGGAACTTATTACCGCAGCGCACCGCAATCTGTAGAACTGTTAGCCGATAGTCTAAACAATCGAGGTGCGAGCCTGCTAGACTTGGGCCGGCATGAGGAGGGAGTTGTCGCGTTGGATAAGGCGCTTCGCATAGATCATACTCATCCGGAAGCGGTCTATAATCGGGGAATGTTTCGATGGCACACAGCAGCAGCCACAGATGCGGATATCGTCGCGCAGCTTAAACAGGTTGAGTTATCGCGGCCCGGAGACTGGAAACCATCTTACTATCTAGGCATCGTGCAATTAGAACGCCAGGATATAAAAGCAGCTACTTTGGCACTAGAAAAAGCGGCTGCATATACCGACAGTGCCGAAATTATTGCCACCTTAAATCAGGCACGTCGCATTGCGGAAACGAATGTGGGCAACCCCGTAAAGCGTATCACAACAGGAAGAGGAAATAAGGCGCTTTGCATCAGCCGCGATGGGAGATGGGCAATCCAACTCGGAAAATATGATCGTGAGTTTCAACTGGTGGATACAGCCACAGACACTTTCATGCGTTCCTTTCGTGGACATACAAGCACGGTCACAGCTATTTGCCTAAGCGAGGACAATCGAAATGTGCTTTCAGGATGTTGGGATACGACATTGTGCCTCTGGGATGTCAACTCTGGGCAATGCTTACGCACTTTTGTTGGTCATCCCGATTCTATCACCTGTGTGAAGCTGAGCTTAAATGGGAAATGGGCAGTGTCGGGCAGTTATGATGGAACTGCATGCCTTTGGGACGTCTCCTCAGGTCGAAAGCTGCACACGTTTGGCGACCACATAGAAGGAGTAAGTGCTGTCTGCTTTATTCCTGGCAATGGGTTGCTAACTCAAGGCGGTGACGGAACTGTGCAATTATGGGATGTAATTACTGGACGCCATCTCCGAACATATAAATACAATCAGTGTAGTATTGAACATGGTTGCTTGAGTCGCGATAATCGCCGACTTTTATCCACAGCGGGTTCACTCTTCCGACTTTGCGATATAATGTCAGGCGAATGCCTTCGCGCTTTCACGGGGCACTATGGAACGGTTGAGTCTGTATATCTCAGCAGTGATAATCACTGGGCTGTATCCGGCAGCAGCGACAAGTCTGTTCGTCTTTGGGATATCGCCACTGGCAGATGTTTGCGCACCTTTGAAGGACACGCCGGCTCTGTGATCTCTGTTTGGCTATCCCCCGACAACCGCTGGATCAGATCGGCGAGCAAGGGAGCAGAACATTGGGACGATACCTTTAGACAGCGACTGGAAAGGGATTGGCGAGAGCGTGGAGAAGAGCATTTGTGGGATATAAGTGCTCTGACAGCGACTAGCGTTCAACAACGGTTCACGTTTGCGCTATGTCGTGCGGCTACCATACATGCCACAATCGATAACCAAACAAGATTTCATCAACAAGTAGCGATTGGTGAAGCTGCACTAGCTGTCCAAAAGTGGGATGAGGCGATGAAGGGTGCGCGTGCCGCGCGGGCTATTCCCGGACACGAGATCAATGCCACCGCTCTTAGGATATGGAACCGTGCGGGTTTACATAACTCTCGACGGAGTTTGCGAGCCGGATGGAGCCTTCGCACATTTGAAGGACACGGAGATTGTGTGACTTCAGTGTGTCTGAGCTGCGACAATCGATTAGGATTGACCGGAAGTGGCTATTACGGAATGTGGGAAGGTGAGGGATGGGAGAGCGACGACCGAACATTGCGGCTGTGGGATATTGCATCTGGCTCATGCCTTCGCACATTTGAAGGGCATACAGAAGGCATCAATTCTGTGTGCCTAAGCTTGGACAATCGTTGGGCTTTATCTGGCAGCAAAGATCACACCCTAAAGTTGTGGGATGTGAATACCGGTGAGTGTGTCCATTGCTTTGATGATCAAATGAGTCAAGTGACTTTTGTCCAACTGAGTTCCGACAATCGTTTGGCATTGTCGAGAAGCGGCGACGGCGTGGTAAGACTGTGGGATGTTACAACCGGCTACTCGCTGCGGGTTATCCGAGGAGTAGTGTCGGCTTGCTTGAGTTGGGATGCGCGCTGGATAATCTGCGGGAGCGTTGATGGCTCTATAACATTATGGGATGTAGCTTGCTTCGACAGCATATGGACGTCGGATGGAAACTGGGGAAGTGTGTCGATGGTCTGTATTGGTGTGGATTGCAAGCTTGCCATATCTGGGTCTGAAGACCATGTGCTGAGACTCTGGGATTTGACGAATGGCCAATGCCTTCGCGTATTTGAAGGGCATTCCCAAGGCATCAATTCTGTAAGCCTAAGTATGGATAATCGTTGGGCTGTCTCTGGAAGTGATGATGGAACTGTCAGAGTATGGGATGTGAATACCGGCCAATGCCTTCGTGTATTCGAGGGACACATGGATAAGGTTCGTTCAGTTTGCCTGAGCCATGACAGTCGCTGGATTCTGTCGGGTGGCGCGGATAGGTCGGCTCGGCTCTGGGAACTGGATTGGGAGTTCGAGGAACGGAAACCAGTCGATTGGGACGAAGGCGCACGCTCCCATTTAGCCAACTTTCTTACGTTAAATACTCCTTACGCGATTCAATTGCCAAAGGACCGCGAGCCAACAGACGAAGAAATCGCGCTCGCCCTTACTCGTTGCGGTAAACCATCATGGGATGAAGACGATTTTCAGAAATTTCTCTACACGCTCGCCTGTGCCGGCTATGGGTGGTTGAGGCCGGAAGGCGTGCAGCGTGAACTTGAGTCCATGGCAAATCAGCATCAGATCGCATGAAACAGAATCGTGTCGGAACTGATAAGCTCGGCAAGAAAGAGCAAGGTTTGAGCGAGATGCGTTCACCGGAGAACGTGTTAAAAACTGAAGTGACACCCCCATCAAGTCGATCTTCAAGGGCGTCTTACATTGTTGCAGCTTGTAATTGCGCAGTATTCTAACGATCCCACGCCCACAAAAAGTACCGCCCGAGATTCGCAAAACATATCAAGCTGATATGAAGATCATCTACCTCGATCAGAACCTCATTTGCAATGTCGCAAGACCCCCAAAAGATCGGGCGCGTTGCGCCCATGTCGCCGCTTTCTTAGAGGTAGCAAGGGATTTAATTCACAAACGCATTGCTGCATTTCCATACGGCGATGTGCATCTGGAGGAGACGGCGCGTTTAGACGACAGCGAGCAACGCAGGGCGATCTGCCGCGTTTGGTCATCTCTCAGTGGAGGTTACCGCTTCATGGATTCTAAGGTCATTCGCGGCGAGCAAGCTAAGGCGGTTTGGGATGGCAAGCCAGTTTTGTTCTCCCCGCACTTCGCTCTGGGTGAAGCCGACATTACGTTCGCGCAGGAGCTTGAGGCACCCGACGCCGCACACCGAGACCGGCGTAGGCGGAGCTTTATTGATCTGGGCGAATACTGGCGGACACTTTTCACAAACCAAATTGACGAACAACTTCGCAAAGCGGAAGCCAAGGGATATGCGTCAGCAATTATCAGAACGATCAAGGGAATTGTCAGCGGAGAATCTAAAGACATCTTGTTTGAAGTGCAGCGACCAGAGATGGAGTTGTTCGACGACCTCTCTTGGCACGCTTTTGAGCAAGATCATCCCGATCCGCAGGCAGCAGTCTTTGCGTTTATCCAGAATCGCCTGCTTGAAGTGCCGTGTATCGCCATCGAGTCAGTCTTGATCGAGCGACTAGCAACCGAGTTTTCCAAGTCGCTCCAAAAACCCAGCAATCCAGAAAAAGCCAAAATTGATCACACAGCTTACGACATTGAAGCTATCGCCCATTTCCTGCCGTATTGCGATGCCGCGCTGCTCGACAACGCTATGGTGGATCGTCTGAGGCAGAGTTGGGAGCAGTTGCCGGATGCGATTCACTCGGTGCGGTTCTTTGCGTTGCGCACCCTTGAGGGACTCGTGGATTACCTGCGGACGCTCAAGATTTCGAGAGACACCGTTCATCTAAAGCTATGAACTCTATTTCCGCTGGTTCCACGCTAATTTGGTATCTCGCTGATTTCGAGGCGATGGCAGCGCATTATCCCGAGACGACGGCATGGCATTTCGTGATCGCTTGCTTCAAACTCTGCGATCTCGATATCGAAGAGTTTCTGCGGCACGCCCCGGAGGAGGCGCAGAACAAGCGGGAGGAGATCATCCATGATGCGCAGGGCTTGAAGGAGCAAGTAAGCCGACGGTTTGGCGCTGTCACGATGTTCCGGCGGCGGTTGCGACAGGCGCTTGGCAAAGGCCGGCAGGAGAAAGCGGATGAGCCCTTGCACAGAACGGCGGCAGCTCGTGCAGTCTTCGAGCAAGCAGCGAACTTTGCGCGCTTCCGTAACGACAAGCTGCGTCCGGTGGATCTTTTCGACGCCCTTCTGGTGTGGATATTGCAGGCTCCGCACGAAGGCAAGCTGGCGGTGTTCGCGGGCGACATGCTGTTGAGGATTCAACATCCGCTCGAACCAGAGGGGGAACCTCGGCGACCAGACGATGACGGGCACAAGGCGGTGAAGGGTGTTGCCCCCGCCAAAAAGCAGCAGAAATCGGCGCTCGCGTTTTTCGGCAGGGACATCACCGAACTCGCGAGGCGCGGCAAACTGGAGCCTGTGATCGGTCGGAAGGACGAGATTCTGCGGGTGGCGCGGATTCTTTCGCAGAAGCGCAAAGCCAATCCTGTCCTCGTCGGTGAACCGGGCGTCGGCAAGACTGGGATCGTGGAGGGGCTGGCGCAGCGGATTGCATCCAGCGAGTGCCCGGAGTTTTTGCGCGACGCGAGGATCGTCGAGATTTCCATGGCCGCCCTGATTGCTGGCACGAAGTATCGCGGCGAATTCGAGGAGAGATTACAGGCGGTTATCAAAGAAGCCGAGCAGCAGCCGGAAGCGATTCTCTTCATCGACGAAATCCACACGCTCGTCGGCGCTGGCGCGGGCGGGGGTTCCATGGACGCCTCCAATATCCTCAAGCCCGCGCTGGCGCGAGGCAGCATCAGGCTCATCGGGGCGACGACGACGGCGGAGTATCGCCGGGACATCGAACGCGACCCGGCGCTCGAACGGCGCTTCCAAGCCGTGTGGGTG
>JAYVZW010000060.1:0-7562 GCA_043783015.1 Verrucomicrobiota bacterium | reverse complement strand
GCCGCTGCTTTCCGACCAGTGCTTCAAGTGTCATGGCGAAAAAAAGCAGAAGGCCAATCTGCGGCTCGACAGCCTGCAGCACATCCTTCAAGGCGGTGACGGTGGAGCCGCGGTAACGCCTGGCGACACCAAAAACTCGCTGATGGTGAAGGCCATTTCTTACGCAGACTCCGACTTGCAGATGCCACCGGACAACAAGCTGGAGCCGGAGCAGATCAAGGACTTGGAAAAGTGGATCAGCCTCGGCGCTCCGTGGCCGGAAAATGACGCCCCTCAAGCCAGCGCGCTGAAGGCTGGTGGATTCAGCGATGCGGATCGTGCCTGGTGGGCATTCCAGCCGGTGAAAAAAACTGAGCCGCCTGCCATTCAGAATTCAAACTTTAAAATTCAAAACTCGGTCGATAACTTCATCGTCGCCCGGCTCCAGCAGGAAAATCTCCCGCAAGCTCCCGCCGCTGACCGCCTGGAATTTGCCCGTCGCATTTACTTCGACCTGCACGGTCTGCCACCGACACCGGAAGAACTGAAAGCTTACATCGATGACGAACGGCCGGATGCGGATTCGCGCCTGATTGACAAGCTTCTCGAAAGTCCGCGCTACGGCGAGCGCTGGGGCCAGCACTGGCTGGACCTGGTGCGCTATGGTGAATCCGACGGCTACCGGCAGGATGCATATCGCCCCGATGCGTGGCGTTATCGCGATTATGTCGTGAAGTCATTCAACGACGACAAGCCCTATGATCGCTTCGTGCGCGAGCAGCTTGCAGGTGATGAACTTGATCCGAAAAATCCGGACACGCTGATCGGCACCGCTTTTCTACGTCACAGTTTTTACGAATACAACTCGCGCGACGCCGAGGGCCAGCGCACCACGATTCTGAACGACATCACGGACACCACCGGTGAGCTTTTTTTGGGGCTTAGCTTTGCCTGTGCGCGTTGCCATGACCACAAGTTCGATCCCGTTCTGCAAAAAGATTACTACCGGCTCCAGGCATTTTTCGCCCCCCTTATCTGGCGCGACGACCTGCTGCTCGGCACGCCGGATGAACTTGGTGCTTACGAGAAACAAAAGAAGACCTGGGAGGATGCGACCGCATCTCCGCGCAAACGAATGGACGCCGCCATGCGAGCGCTGCTTGACCGGGAAATGCGCGATGCCGTGAAAAAATTCCCCGACTCCATCCAGGCCATCACTTTGAAACCCGAGTCCGAAAAGTCCGCTTATGAAAAGCAGATATCCTATTTCGTGCTGCGTCAGGGTTATGAAAATCAGCTTCTGGCCAAATCATCCAAGCTCAGAGCCAGCGATCGCGCCGTGTATAACGATGCGCAGCATCAGATGCGCGCGCATGCAAACTTGAAGCCTAATCCCCTGCCCCTGGCTTTCGTGGGCACGGATGTCGGCAAGGATGCGCCGCCCACTGTGATGAAATCCCGCAAAGGCGGTGAGCAAACCATCGAGCCGGGCTTCCTCTCGTTGCTGTCACCTGAAGATGCGCACATTGAGCCTCAAAAAAATCTTAACAGCACCGGACGCCGCACTGCGCTGGCCAACTGGATCACCCGGCCCGATAATCAGCTCACCACGCGCGTCATCGTGAATCGTGTCTGGCAACATCACTTTGGCAGCGGCCTGGTGCCCACCGGCAGCGACTTCGGGCGTCTGGGAGAAAAGCCCAGTCACCCCGAGCTGCTCGACTGGCTGGCCGGTGAATTCGTCGCCCACGGCTGGAGCTTCAAGTGGCTGCACCGCACCATCATGAACTCGGCGGCTTATCGCCAGACTGCCCGCATCGCTCCAGACCATGTTGGCTTGCAGAAAGATCCGAAGAATCGCCTGCTCTGGCGCATGAATCCTGTGCGGCTGGATGCGGAACAGGCGCGCGATGCGCTGCTGGCGCTTAGCGGAGAACTAATCATCACGGCAGGCGGCCCCGGAGTGGAACCTTCGCTACCGCGCCGTTCCATCTACACACGAAAAATCCGCAACTCTCAGGACGACTTCCTTCACAGCCTTGATGCGCCGCCCGGATTCCAAAGCGTTTCCGAACGCGATGCCACCAACACCGCATTGCAAAGTTTGCTCATGATCAACGGCGACTGGCCGCTCCACCGCGCGCGCAACATGGCGGCCCGGTTGATGAAGGAAAACGGAAGCTCGCCGGAAATCATCGTCTCCCGCGCCTATGAACTGGCCTACTCACGCCCTCCCACACCCGCTGAAATCTCCGCTGCCACCCGCTTCCTCCGCACACAATCCGCCCTGCCCATGCAAGATGCGCGGGAACGCAAACATCAGTTCACGCCCATTGATCCGCTGGTGGATGCAAAACCCTTCTTCGGGCGGCATCCTCTCGGTGGCGTGCGCACGGTGGCCTTCAAACCCGGCGGAGCCTTTGAAAAATTGCGCGTGGAGACGGATGAAATGGAAAGCGACACCTTCACGGTGGAGGCCGTGATCTATCTTGATTCCGTTTATGCTGACTCCAGCGTTCGCACCATCGCCTCGCGCTGGAACAACGACAAAAGCAGCAAGGGCTGGGCCATCGGCGTCACCGGCAAGGATTCAAAATACCAGCCCAACAATCTCGTCATGCAACTCTGCGGCAATGACTCCATGGGCGAGATCGTTTATGAAGTGGCCGCCTCTAATATTCACATCGCACTGAAAACGCCGTATTACATCGCCGCTGTCGTCTCGCCCCAGTCCGCGCAGGACCGCCAGGCGGGCGGCACGATTACTTTCTATGCAAAGAATCTGGCCGATCCGCTGGCCAAAATGGAGATTGTTAGTGTCACGCATCCCATCCTCGGCGGTTACTCCAATCCCGACCGCGCGCTTTTCATTGGCGGGCGCGACCACGACGCGCGCAGTCTTTGGGACGGAATGCTCAGTCGCGTAGCCGTCCGGCGCGGAGCGATGGATGAAGAAGAACTGCTGGTCTCCAAGCCGCAAGGCAATCAGAACTGCCTCGTGGATGCCCAGGCCGAAAGCATCGGCAGCGCGCGCGATGCACGTTTCTTTTGGGAAAGATCGAGCGGAAAAAACGGCGGCGGCTCAAGTGAACTCGAAGCCCTCACCGACTTCTGCCACGTGCTCATCAACTCCAACGAATTCCTCTATCTAAACTGACCCGACGTCTTTTTTCCTTCATCCTTCCTCCTTCATCCTTTCACAAAATGCTCCCCCACCACGAATTTCTCCACACCCGGCGCGACTTCCTGCGCCGTGGCGGAGCTGGCTTCGGCGCGATTGCACTGGCATCGCTCTTGAATGATTCGCGACTGCTTGCTGAACTCGGCGATGGCAAGGGCCGTCCCGGCACTCCGGCCTTGAACCAGCTTCCGCATCGACTAGGCCGCGCGAAGAATGTCATCTTTCTCTTCATGGAAGGTGGTCCCAGCCACCTCGACATCTGCGATCCCAAACCGCTGCTAAACAAGCTCGCCGGGCAATCGCTCCCGTCCAGCTTCGGCAGCGTCATCACCGCCATGGGCGAATCCCAGGCACCACTTCTCGCCTCCCGGCGCACCTGGAAACGTTATGGAAAAAGCGGGTTGGAATTCTCCAACTGGATTCCCAACATTGCCGAACATGCCGATGACCTCTGCGTCATCCGCTCCTGCATGTCAGACGGCATCAATCACGCTGGTGGCGTCTGCCAGATGAATACCGGTGCCATCTTCGGCGGGCGGCCCTCGCTCGGAAGCTGGGTCAACTACGGACTCGGCACCGAGAACAAAAACATGCCCGCCTTTGTCGTCATGAAAGACAGCGACTCCGAGGTCGTCAACGGCGTGCGCAACTGGGGCGGCGGCTTCATGCCCGCCTTGTATCAGGGCGTCCTGCTCGACGACGGCTCCGAACCCATCGCCAATCTCAACTCGCCCAAGGGCGTCTCCGCCTCCCGTCAGCAGAGCAAGCTCGCCTATCTTAACTATCTCAACTCTGCCCACTACAAGAGCCGCGAAGACAACAGCGAACTCGATGCCCGCATCAAGAGTTACGAACTCGCCTTCCGCATGCAGGCCGAAGCGCCGGGCGTGGTGGACTTGAGCCACGAAACCGACGCCACACGCAAGCTCTACGGCATGGATTCCCGCCGCACGGAATCCTTCGGGCGCATGTGCCTCCTCTCACGCCGCATGGTCGAGCGCGGCGTCCGCTTCATCCAGCTCTACCACGGCGCAGGCAGTAAATGGGATTCCCATCAGAGCATCGAGAGCAAGCACTCCCAACTCTGCGGCGAGATGGACAAGCCAGTCGCCGGTCTCTTGCATGACCTCAAGCAACGCGGCCTGCTCGATGAAACCCTCGTCATCTGGGGTGGTGAATTCGGTCGCACTCCCATGTCAGAAAAAGGCGACGGACGCGACCACAACCCCACCGGCTTCAGCATGATGATGGCCGGAGGCGGAGTCAAAGGCGGCACCGTGATCGGAGAAACCGACGAACTCGGCCTGCGCGCCGTGAAGGACAAGCTTCACGTCCACGATCTCCACGCCACCATCCTTCATCTTCTCGGAGTCGATCACACCAAGCTCATCTTTAACAACCGAGGTCGCCCCGAGCGCATCGACATGAATGAGGGCCGCGTCTTCAAGGGCATCATGGGGTGATGGGCGTTGTGCAGCCTTTAGGTTGCTGTGTCTCGCCTTGTTCGACTAGTCTCTGTGGCAGGCATAAGTCGTTCGCCCTTTCTCCGGAGTAAGATAAACTGCACTGCCGCTGCGATGCACATGGATCACCACGCCATCACCAGCCTTCAAATCGAGAGTCTTTGACTTTTGTAATCCCTCCATGGTGAAGCCCTGAATCCCTGCCGCAAAATCAAAGGTCTGCTCCGGAACGTCTCCAAGCTTGAGCGAATAGGTGGCTGGCTTTCCCTCGACCTGGCGAATCGTGCCTCTCAAGATGGTCTTATCGCCCTGCTGCTCCAGCAATACAAAACCGGTATCGGTCCGTCTTACCAGCATCGTCTCGACGCGGCCGGTGTTTTGAATGACATCCAGCCGAAACTCCTTCAAATCGGATGGAGCTGAGACGACCGATAAGACGAGCATGAAAAGCTCACTGACAATTTTTGCTATCGCTTGCATGATTTATTTTTTTCCGAACTTGGTGATGAGAACCTATTCTGTTCCAACTGTCAACACCATGCCTGATTGACTCAGCAAACCCGTCCATATTCCCACGATGCCGATGCGGATTTGTTTGCTGGATTTCATGCGCGCATAGTTGGAGGTTCACGGGGCAAGGTCAATCACAAGACGGCGGGCGGGGGCGGGCGTGGTTTAAAAAAACCTGCCGCAGCTTGACACCCATGCCCTCCCCGCTACCTTGACTGTCCCACAAACTACAACAGAATCATCACATGCCCAGACAATGCCAAATCACCGGTGCCAAAGTCACCACCGGACATCACATTCACCGCAGCGGTAGGGCCAAGAAGCTTGGCGGTATCGGCAGACACGTCACCAAGCGTGTGAAACGCAAGATTCATCCCAACATCAAGGACAAGCAAATCTGGGTGCCGGAGCTCGACAAATTCGTCAAGGTCCGTCTGACCATGCGAGCGCTCAAGACCATTAATAAGAACGGCGCCTACAAAGTTCTCACGGAAGCCGGCATCATCAAACGCCCCCGAATCCGCAAATCGAAAAAGGTGACCGAAGCGGCGAAGCCGACTGCGGCTTGATGAGCCATTGAAAATCCCCTTTGAAACCGCACGATGGTTTACCATCCGTGCGGTTTTCTTTTTGGAAGATAGTTCGGCACCGATCAGAGACACAGTCTGACACCCGGGCCGGTGCGCTGGGCGGTGTGAATCCTCTTCACGCAAAAACCGTTTGCTTCCCCGCCCTCATCCGGCGTATCGAATCCTTAACCCCAATTATTAAAAAATGTCAGAACGTCGTGTTGTAGTCACCGGCATCGGAGTTGTGTCCCCCATCGGACTCAACAAGGATGACTTTTGGAAGAACATCCTGGCCGGCAAGAGCGGCATCAGGAACATCACGTCATTCGACACCACAGAATACAGCACCCACTTCGGAGGCGAGATCACCGACTACGATCCAAAACCGTATTTCAAGGACTTCAAGGATGCGCGCCGAGCGGACCGTTTCACCCAACTCGGCATGGGCGCGGCGAAGCAGGCCATTGCGGACAGCGGGATCGATCCGGACAAGGTAAATCTGGAGCGCGTCGGCGTGATGGTCGGCAGCGGCATCGGTGGACTGATGACGCTGGAAAATAACCACACGCTGCTGTTGCAAAAGCATCCCAGCCGGGTCTCGCCCTTCACCATTCCAATGATGATCAGCAACATCCTTAGCGGGATGATCTCGATGGAATACGGGTTTCTGGGGCCGAACATGTGCGTGGTCACCGCGTGCGCCACATCAAATCACAACATCGGCGAAGCCTGGCGCATCATCAAATTCGGCGACGCGGACGCCATTGTCGCCGGCGGGGCTGAGGCTAGCATCGCGCCGATGGGACTCTCAGGTTTCGGGAACATGAAGGCGCTGAGCACGCGCAATGACGCACCGGAGAAAGCGAGCCGTCCATTTGACCGGGATCGTGACGGCTTCGTCATGGGCGAAGGCGGCGGCGTGGTCGTGATCGAGGAATACGAGCACGCAAAAAAACGCGGGGCGCACATTTATTGCGAACTGGCGGGCTACGGGATTTCCGCAGACGCTTACCACCTCAGTTCCCCGCTGCCGGAGGGGGAAGGCGCGTCGCGCTGCATGAACATGGCGCTCAAGCATGCGAAGTTGAACCCTGAGGATGTGCAATACATCAACGCCCACGGCACCAGCACGCCGATGGGAGACCTGTGCGAAGTCAAGGCGATCAAACGAAGCTTTGGGGCGCATGCCACGGGAGGTCTGCTGGTGAGTTCGACGAAATCCATGACCGGGCATCTGCTCGGCGGCGCGGGTGGAGTTGAACTGGCCGCCAGCATTTTCGCGCTGCGCGATCAGGTGGCGCCGCCGACGATCAATCTGGACAATCAGGATCCAGGCTGCGATCTCGATTGCGTCGCAAACGTTGCGCGTGAAACGAAAATCAACGCAGCTGTGAGCAACTCATTCGGCTTCGGCGGGCACAACGCCGCGCTGCTGGTGAAGCGGCTCTAGCATTGCTTCTGCCCGTGATCCAATTCTTTGCGCTGGTCGAGGACTTCGCGCACGGTGCGGGTCAATTCGGGAATTTCAAAGGGCTTGCTGATGCAGGCGTCCGGCAATGTGGAGGGGTTGTGCTTTTCATTCACCATTTGTTTGAAGGTAAGCGAGCCGCTGCACAGCACCACGGGCATCTTGGGGCTGATGCTGCGTATCTGGTCGAGCGTGTCCAGGCCGGATAGTCGCGGCATGGACATGTCGAGCAAGACGAGATCGGCGGTGTTGCCCGGTTTTTTAATCCAGTCGATGGCGTCGATTCCATCCTTGGCGGCGAAGACTTTATAGCCGGCCCGGCTGAGCAAACCGACGAGGACCGCGCGGACGAGCGGATCGTCATCGACGACCAGAACACCCTCTGTGCCTTT
>JAYVZW010000059.1:0-2522 GCA_043783015.1 Verrucomicrobiota bacterium | reverse complement strand
CCTGCGGGAAGATCACATAACGCCAGGTCTGCAAGCGGTTGAAACCGACCGCTTTCGCCGCCTCCAGTTGTGATGCGCTGATGGATTCCCACGCGGCGCGGAAAATTTCCGCGAGATACGCGCCTTCAAAAAACGCGAGGATGACAATGCCGACGAACATTGAGGAATCGATGTGCAGCGCATTGGCCACGCCGTAGTAACCGATGAGCAACTGCACCAGCAGCGGCGTGCCGCGAATGACCTCCACGAAGCCGCGCGAGAACAACCGCACCGGCACGATGCGGCTGCGCTGGCCCGTCATCAGCAACAAACCGATGACCACGCTCAAGACCAGCGCACCCAACGAGAGCAGCAGCGTCACGACCCAGCCGCGCATCACCAGCGCGCGGTATTCCCAGATGGCCGCCCAGTTCCACTCGTATTGGATCGCGTGAAATGTGCCATAGATGGCCGAGGCGCAAGCGAGGGCGAGCACCACGGCCCACGCGATTTCGATCTTGATGCTCCGGGAATTCATCGCGACATCAACCGGGCGGCCACCCGAGTTCACGGCCCGCAAGCAAGTGCACATGCATGTGCGGCACCGTCTCGCCGGCGTCGCGCCCATGATTGATGACCAGGCGGAAACCTTTCGAGCCGTCACTCACGCCAAGCTGCTGCGCAATTTTCCCGGCGGCGATCAGCAACGCGCCCAAGGTGCTTTGATCCGCAAGGGTCGCATCGCCCACGCGCGGGATCACCTTGCGCGGAATGATGAGCACATGCACGGGAGCCTGGGGGTTGTTGTCGTGGATGGCAAAGCAATCCGCGTCCTCGTAAATGATCTGGGCGGGAATTTCCCGGGCGATGATTTTTTCAAAGAGAGTCATGGGGTCTTCTTGAGTTAGACAGGTTTAACGGAATTCAACTGAATTGATCCCCACTGAAATTTATTCTGTATAATTCTGTTAATTCCGTCTCAACGATTCAGAGTTTCTTAAATAGGTCAGGCTGCTTGATGTCGCGGGGCACGCGGGTGCCGAGTGATTTGATCTCGTCAATGAACTCGCCCAGCTCCTCGAACTCGCGATAGATGGAAGCGTAGCGCACGTAGGCGATGTGATCAATGGCCTCCAGATGCTGCATGACTTTCCCGCCGATGAGTTGCGCGGGAACTTCGCGATAGCCCGCCGTGACCACTTCGGTAAGAATGCTGTCCGCCGACTGCTCCAGGGTTTCGATGCCGATGGGCCGTTTGCCGCAGGCCTTCTTCATGCTTTCGATCAGCTTCGCGCGATTCCACGGCTGGCGCGATTCATTGCGTTTCACCACCAGCACCTCTTCGTGCTCCACTTCCTCGTAGGTGGTGAAACGCTGGCCGCAGGCATTGCACTCCCTCCGGCGACGAATGGACACGCCATCCTTCGCCTCGCGGGAATCAATCACCTTGTCCTCGATACTGCCGCATTTGGGGCAACGCATAAATTATATACGATGCTGACATGAACGTGGCGTGAGGCAATGATAACTTGCAATTTTGGTAAAAACAGCAGGATTCATCCATGGCAACGATACTTTTTCAAGACGGCTTTCGGTTCTTCATCCCGAGCCTCGACCATCACCCCCGCACATCCATGTGGAGAATGCTGACGGACAAGCCAAGTTCAACCCCGAACCTGTAGTTGAAATTATAAAAATGAAGGGTATGAAGTTGAAGGATGTGAACGCGGCTTTTATCATTGCCTGCCAGCATCGCGAAAATTTTATTCAGGCGTTTAACAAAATCCATCCCGCCCAATGAACACACTCATACTGGACAATCTTGACATCGCAGTCACCCGCGCATGGCATTCGGCAGGTCGCATCCACTTGCAACTCGCCGATGGGCGGACTGTCAGCGTGCGTGCGGACATCACGCCCGCGCTGGCTGAAGCAACGCAAGAACAACGCAAAGACATGCGCATTCTTCCGTTCTCCATCCACTGGCCGGGTCTGGATGAGGACATTACCATAGAGACACTTCTGAAGCTGGGGGTTTGTGAATGACCGCCCCTCATAATTATGCACCTCGTAAGGAGGGCATTCCCATCATGTCTTCCGCGCGCACCATCGCCGCCATCCGAATTATTCAGGGCTTCCTCCGCGCCTGAAGGCGTGAGTTTGTCCAGGAAGCCCGCTGCCAGTTCCCTTTCCTAAGACGAGGTTCTCCATGCCCGCCTCAGGGCATTTCCCACTTTTGACTTACCCCTTTTCTCTTTTCACTTTCCCCTCACCCCTCATCCTCATCCTTTCATGCCCCTCTCTCTCTATGACACCACACTGCGCGACGGCACGCAGGGCACCGGCGTGAATTTTTCCTCGCGTGACAAGGTGCGCATCGCCCATGAACTCGATGCTTTTGGCATCCATTACATCGAGGGCGGCTGGCCCGGCTCCAATCCCAAGGACGTGGAGTTCTTTGAACTCGCGAAGAATGAAAAATTCCAGACCGCAAAGATCGCGGCGTTCGGCAGCACGCGGCGCAAGGACATCAAGGTAGAGGA
>JAYVZW010000058.1:0-2522 GCA_043783015.1 Verrucomicrobiota bacterium | reverse complement strand
GCAAGAAGCAAGCATTAGACCGGCAACCGCGATCAATAGAAGACGGTGCGTGAATGGAAGGATGAGGGAGGGGCGCGTAATTTTGTTCATGATTCGGAGAGTTAAGCTCTCATGATCGAATGAGCAAGTGGAGACGGAAATCAAAACGCGAAGTGGTGAAAAATCAGCAAGCGACCCGAACCCAGCTTCCGCGATGCAGCATCAGGGCGCAGCAGCTTTCTTTTTCGCAGCGGCCTTGGTTTTCAGTTCTTCGGCGTCTTTCCTGATCGTTGCCCACGCCTTCTGTGCCTTGGTTATTTCGGGATCGTTCAATCCCATAGCTTGGAGCACGCCGATGGCCATGACTTCATTCCCATCGGGATTCATGTGGACGCCGTCCACGGTGAGCAATTTTTTATCGGGCTGGTTCGCGGCCTTGATGCGTTTCTGAAACATCGCGTTGAGATCGGCCAGCGGTAGTTTCATTTCCTTGGCCGTCTGGCGTAGGAAGTCGTTGTAAGGAGCGAGCGCCGCGTTCTCCCTGTTGTCGAGATGCTCTTTGATGACCGTTGCCGTGAGGACTACTGGCTTGATGCCAGCCGCACGGGCTTTTTCGAGAATCTCGGTGATGTTTTTCCTGTAGGTGCCACGCGCGGCCACATTGGCGTCGTAACCCGTCTTGGCCATTTCATCGTCGAGCGGAACGCCGCGCGCACCATGCCACACGTCGTTTACTCCGCAGCTCAGTGTCATCCATTGCGGTTTCTTGCTCAGCACATCCTTCTCGAGGCGCGCGAGCATCTGGTCGGACTTGTGCCCGCTGATGCCCGCCGGCACCGCCTCCGCATGAACGCCGTTGGCCTCCAGTCCGGCCATTACCAACCGGACGTAGCCCACAGGATTGCTCCAGCCCCCTTGGGTAATGGAGTCGCCGAGGAAGGCGATTTTCTCGCCGCTCTTCACGGCGATTTCCGAGCGCAGGTGGGAGGTGGTGATCGAAGCCAAAAGGATGGGGATGAGCAAAGTAAGTTTCATGTGATGAATGGATTAATTAACGGGCAAGTCATCATCTCAACTCCGGTCAGGCAGCAATTCTTTCTCGCTGCCTGTGCTTTCCTCGCTTGCGCGCGCCTCTTCGTAGGTTAGACCATAGACACATTATGCCTGAGGCCGACACCCGCCCGCTCGTCATCTCGCTCTGCGGCACTTTTTTGAAGCCGGAGATGCAGAGCATTTATCGGCAGGTGACAGGTTTGAGGCGGGTGCGCACCACAGTTTACACGCAGTCGCGCGAGAATGCGGAGATGTTTCCCTTCGACCCTGTCGTCACGATGACCAAGCTCGTGCGTCCGCGGCTGCGTGGGAATTTCATCCTGCGCTTCTGGTTCAAATACATCATCAAGCAATGGCCGCCGCCGTTTCCGATCAACAAGGAGGTGAAGCCCTTTTACTCGTATGATCTTGTGGAACTGCTCGGTCGTGATAAGCCCGCTCTGGTGCATGTTTATTATGGGCACAAGGCGGTGCATTTTCTCGAAATGCTCCAGGCGTGGGGCGGAACCTGGGTCGTCTCGTTTCATGGCGTTGATGTCTCGAAGTTCATCGATGCGGAAGGCTACGCGGAAAAGCTTAAGATTGTTTTTGCCGAGGCGAAGATGGTGATGGCCCGCAGTGAGTCGCTTCTGGTGAAACTCGAATCACTCGGTTGCTCACGAGAGAAGTTACGGCTCAACCGCACGCCGATTCCGCTGGAGCATCTCAGCACCGCAGTGCGCACATTGCCCGCAGACGGACAATGGCGTTTTGTGCAAGCGTGTCGTTTGATCGAAAAGAAAGGTATTTTGACGACGCTGAAGGCGCTCGCGATCATCAAGCGGTCGCAGCCAAACTTTCGGTATCTCATCTGCGGCGAAGGTCCCTTGAAGCAAAAGATTAGCGACACCGCGCAGCATCTTGGATTGCAGGAAAATGTCGAGCTATGTGGTTGGCTCACTCAGAAGCAACTCATCGCGGAATACCAGCGCGCGCACCTGTTCCTTCATCCGAGCGAGAAGACAAATGCCGATGACCAAGAGGGCATCCCCAACTCCATGCTTGAAGCCATGGCCACTGGCCTCCCCGTCGTCGCCACGCTGCACGGCGGAATCCCCGAAGCGGTGACGAATGGGCATGACGGATTGCTGGTGCCGGAACATTCCCCGGAGGAGCTGGCGAAAGCGATCATGCGTATGATGGAGGACGCCACGCTGTTTTCGCGTTGCTCAGAAAACGCCGCGTCTTCCGTGCGCAAGAATTTTGGAAGTGAAGCGCAGATTGCCTCGATGGAGGACGTTTACTTTGAGGCAATGAAGCGTCGATGCTCCTCTTCAGTGGGAACACCATGATCCACAGCACGTCGCTTGAGCTTATGCACCAAGACTTGAGGAATGTTACGGACGAGAAGCTGAAGCAGGGGGCAAAGTTGCTAGCAATGATAGCAAATGTCCAACCTATAGATCAGCCGACGAGTTCCACAAGTTGATCGAAGGCCTTGTTCCAGCCTT
>JAYVZW010000057.1:0-7618 GCA_043783015.1 Verrucomicrobiota bacterium | reverse complement strand
CCGTCACATGGGATTCCGGCACGCCGTTCGCGCGCATGGCCCGCCATTTGTAATGATCGCCTCCAAGCCAGAGGTGCGCGATGCTCTCGTAACGCTGGTCACGGGCGATCTCGTCCACCGGCAGATGCGTGTGGTAATCGTAAATCGGTTCGTTTTCCGCGTAGTCGTGATAGAGACGGCGGGCGGCTTTGGTCGTGAGCAGGAAGTCGTCGTGAATGAAGGACATGACCGCGCATTTTTGCGCGAAATGCGCAAATTACAATGCGCAATCAAGGCAGGCGGTCCAGCGACCAGAAATAGCCGGGAGAGAAGATCGTGCTCTGCGCGATGCCGTCCAGATCGTGTCCGGTAAAAGCGACAAAAGGGGACTTGCCACGGAAATGCATCGACGGATAAAGCAACTCTTCAGTCCCGATGAACAGCCTTGGGATCAAAGCTTCACGGGCGCGGTCAATTTCCCAGCGCAGCACCAGTGGGTGCTCCTCGTCGTTCGCCGGCCATGATGCCGTTTCCAACGAGCCAAGCAAGCCCCCCTCGTGGGCCGCATCCCAGACTTCGCCTGACTCAAAATCGACCCGCACGGCGAACCGCGCGCCTTCACCGTCCCCGTTTACCTGGGCCAGTCCGAAGATCAGCGAAGGATGGGGGACGGTATCGCGGGCGCGAATTTGAAAACCAAAGCGCTGGGTGCGGTCGGTAACCCAGATTCTCCCGTGGCCTTGGATGCGGAAGCTGTGAAGGATATCAGGCCAATGGGTGGGGGCGAGAAGGTTCATCTTGGTATAAAGTGGTGGTTGACGAAAACACTGATAATTTATCGTCATTAACTATAAATACAAGAAATATATGCAAATATTGTCATTCTACAGCAGTCAGCATTCAGTCAAATCGCACGAAGAGGCAACCCAACTCCCGGCGTGGGTGAATTCGGCATCTTAAAATGCTATGCTTTCCCGCTTAAAATGCAAAGGCGCGCCCTTGCGAGCGCGCCCCGGCTTTGATCGCTTTCGGTCGTGATGGTTGACGTGAATTATTTCTCAGCGAACTGCGCGTCAAAGATGATCTTGCTTGGCGGGAAGTCGAGTTTCTTCACGAACGCGCAGCTTTCCGAAGCGCCGTGTTCGCGGTCCATGCCGCCGTCTTCCCATTCGACGCTGAGCGGGCCTGCATAGCTGATGTCATTGAGCGCGCGGATGATTTTCTCAAAGTTGATGTTACCGCGACCAACGGACTTGAAGTCCCAGTAACGCTCCGGCTTGTGGAAATCCGTGTGCCCGCCGAACACGCCCACCGTGCCGTCGCCCAACCCCCAGGCCACGTCTTTCATGTGCGCATGGAAAATGCGGTCGTGGAACTTGTAGATGAACTTCACATAATCCACGCCCTGATAGCCGAAGTGCGAGGGATCGTAATTAAATCCGAAGGCCGGATGATAATCGACCGCCTGCAGCGCCTTTTCAGCGGAGGCGATGTCGAACGCGATCTCCGTCGGATGCACTTCCAGGGCGAACTTCACGCCCTGTTTCTTGAACTCATCAAGGATGGGCTTGAAGCGTTTGCCGAAATCTTTGTAGCCGTTCTCGATCTGCTTCGGCAGGTTCGGCGGGAAGCTGTAAACCAGATGCCAGATGGACGAGCCCGTGAAGCCATTGACCACGCTTACGCCGAAACGCTTCGCCGCCTGCGCGGTCTTTTTCAGTTCTTCCGCCGCGCGCTGGCGCACGCCCTCGGGCTTGCCATCGCCATAGATATAGTCCGGCAGGATGGATTTGTGGCGTTCATCAATCAAGTCACACACCGCCTGCCCGACAAGGTGGGCGCTGATCGCATGGCATTGCAGCCCGGCTTTCTTAATAAGGGCGCGTCTGGCATCGCAATATTTCTGGTCGGCCTTGGCGACTTCAAAGTGGTCGCCCCAGCAGCCGAGTTCCACGCCGTCGTATCCGAACGACTTGGCTTTTTTCAAAAAGGTCGGCAGCGGGAGATCGGCCCACTGGCCGGAGAAAAGAGTGACGGTTCTGGCCATTATTTTATTGGGTTGGAAGTTAAAGATGGATGAATGGGGAAGGCTGTGAAGTTTTCATGGGCCGGGGCGCTTGGCAAATTGGAAATGAACAGGATGCAATCTCATGCGGGCAATCAGACCGCCCGCCCGGAGTATGTTTAACCATCCAGTTCCAACGACAAATCCAGCGCACGCACGGTGTGCGTCAGTGCGCCGATTGAGATGGCGTTTACGCCGGTGGCGGCCACGGCATTGATGGTGTCCAGCGTGATGCCGCCGCTGGCCTCGAGAAAGACGCTTCCCTTCACCAGGGTGACTGCTTCACGTAATTGTGCAGGCTTCATATTGTCGAGCAGGATCATATCCACTCCTTCAAGTTTGAGGAAGCGTGTAACCTGCTCCAGCGTGTCGGCTTCCAGTTCCACCTTGATGCCGGGTCGCGCGGACTTCGCGCAGTTGATCGCATGTTGCAGGTCTTCGAGTTTGTCATCGGCCAGCAGGTGGTTGTCCTTCACCATGACCTGATCGTTCAGGCTCATGCGGTGATTCGTCCCGCCGCCTGCACGCACGGCCATTTTCTCCAGCCAGCGACAACCGGGAGTGGTCTTGCGCGTGTCGAGAACCTTCACGTCATAGGGTTTCACCGCATCCACATAGTGATTGGTTTGCGTGGCAATAGCGCAGAGCCTTTGCAGAAAGTTCAGCGCAACACGCTCCGCGCTGAGAATGCCGCGCGTGGGGCCGGTGATGCGCATGAGGGTGTCGCCAGCGACAAAGGGCGAGCCGTCGGGCAATTCATCGCTCACGATCAAACGCACATCCACTTCATGAAACACTTGCGCTGCCACTGCGACTCCGGCCGCAATTCCCGGCTCCCGCGCGACGATGCGCGATGAACTGACGGCGTCGGCAGACACAAAAAACTCTGACGTGACATCGCCACCGTCGATGTCCTCCTCTAGGGCAGATTGAATCAGCGAAATGACTTTGTCGGGAAGTTGTGCAGCCTTCATAAGTGGCAGTAACTTGGCACGATTCGACAAAATGGCCAGCATCTGCGCACGTCCCCGCTTGCAATCACGCCGCATTAAGCGGACTGAGGATTTTCATGACACAGTTTCCTCTGGCAGAACACCACACCCCGCCGCGTCGCCGCCGCTGGGGGCGCATTTTGTTTTTGCTGCTAATCTTCGTCGCGCTGGTGGTCGCTGCGGCGGGTGGCGTGGTGATGATCCTCTTCAGTCATGTGGCGGATGGCTATGATCTCGCGAAGCTCGGCCAGATGAAGCAGCGCTCCATCGTGCTGGATCGCAAGGGGCGCGAGATCGGGCGTCTGCACGGCGAGAACCGTGTGGTGGTGCCGCTGGCGAAAGTATCGCAAAATTTTATCAAGGCCCTGCTCGCGCGTGAGGATGCGCGATTTTACGATCATGGCGGCGTGGATTACATCGGCGTGGCGCGGGCCATTTTGCGCGATATTAAAGAGAGCAAAGCCATGCAGGGCGCGAGCACGCTGACCATGCAACTGGCGCGTAACAGCTTCGACGATCTCGGGGTGAAAACCATGCATCGCAAGATTGTGGAAGTCATGCTCGCGCGTCGCATCGAGGCGGCGAAAACCAAGGACGAGATTATTGAACTCTATGTGAACCGCATCTTCTTCGGCTCCGGCCTGTATGGCATCGAGCGCGCGAGCAAAGCCTATTTCGGCAAGAGCGCGGACCAGCTTTCACCGGGCGAGGGAGCATTGCTCGCGGGCATCATCCGCAGCCCGAACCGGTTCTCGCCCTTGCGCAACTGGCGGGGCGCATTGCAGGAGCGCGACACGGTGCTCGACCGCATGGTTCTGAAAAAATACATCACGCAGGCGGAGGCTGATGCCGCGAAGCGTGAGGACATGGCCGTGGCTGCGCAGCCGGTGTATCACACGCAGGAAAATTACATGATGGAAGCTGTGCGCCGCGATCTCGATCTGGTGCTCGATGAGCAGGATATTGAAGATGGCGGCCTTATCATTCACACCACGCTGGATCGTGATTTGCAAGCCGCCGCCGAGCAGTCGCTGGAGAAACGCCTGCGTGAAGTGGAAGGCAAGCCCGGCTATCCTCACGCGACCAAGGCAAAATTCGACACGCAATGGGACGGCGTCACCGAGCCGCCGCGCACCCCTTATTTGCAGGGCGCGACGATCGCGCTGGATAATCGCACGGGTGGCATCCTTGCCGTGGTCGGTGGTCGCGATTATCGGCAAAGCCGCTATGATCGTGCGCTCCAGGCGGGGCGGCAGATTGGTTCCACGATCAAGCCCTTTATTTATGCTGCGGCCTTTATGCACGGCATGATGCCGGGCACGATGGTGGAAGATGCGCCGATCCGTCCCGGCGAGCTGAAGGGATACAATGGTCTGTGGAGCCCGGAGAATTCGGATGGAAAATTTCTCGGCTTCGTTCCAGCGGCCGTTGGGTTGGTTCACAGTCGCAATGCGATGACCGTGCGCGTGGGCAATTACGCGGGAATGGACGCGGTTCTCGGATTATTGCGCGACGCCGGACTGGGCACGGTGGAAAATGTTTCGCCGCAGATTTATATCGGCAACACCGGGGCGACACTCAAATCGCTGACCGGAGCCATGAGCATTTTTCCCAATCGCGGGGTGCGTCGCAGGCCGTATCTCATCCAGCGGATTCAATCAGAGCAGGGCGCATTGATTTATTCCACGCCCGTTCTGGAGAATGATGTGCTGCCGCCCGCAGTTGCGCAGATCACCGGCCGTCTGCTGGAGCGGGTGATGAGCGAAGGCACGGCAGCCTCGGCGCGGAGCGAATTCGGATTCAAGGAAAAAGCCGGCGGCAAAACCGGCACAACGAACGATTTCAAAGACGCATGGTTTGCCGGTTACACGCGCGAGGTTACTTGCGGAGTGTGGGTGGGATTCGATACACCGCAGACGATTTTGGAAGGCGGCTACGGCGCAAAACTTTCGTTGCCCATCTGGGTGGATGTCATGAATTCAGCGCTCGCTCATGACTACAAATCAGATGTGCCCGCTGCGGGTCAGGTGATCACCAGGACCACCATCTGCCGCGTCAGTGGACGTCTCGCCACCAACGCCTGCGCCGCGCAGGGCGAGGCTTACAATGAAGACTTGCCGCCTGAGCTGGTGCCGCAGAATTTTTGCACCGTGCACAACGGCACTGGGTCCGATGAGGATCGGGGTGAGAAGAAGCCGGGGTTCTTTGGTCGAATCTTCAAATGGTTTAAGTAAATAGCGAGATGCATCTTTTCTCGAAGTCGCCAATTTGGTCTATTGTGTTAAACTCCCCGCATGGACATTCTTCCGCAACTCGGTGTCGCGCTCGGGCTGGCTTCGCTATCAGGGGTGAACTTATATCTCACCTCCTTGCTGGTGGGCGTCGCGATCCGCTTTGATATCCTGCATCTCGCGGAGCGCTATGAATCGCTGGCCGTGCTGGGGCACACCTGGATCATCGCGGTAGCCGGGGTTTTATTCTTGCTTCAGTTTTTTGCGGACAAGATACCGCTGGTGGACTCACTGTGGGACGCGCTGCACACTTTCATCCGACCGGTCGGGGGCACTCTGCTGGCTCTTCAGGCGCTGGGACACATGCCAGTTTATATGCAGGTCGTTGCGGCACTTTTGGCGGGCGGAGCCACTCTGACCACGCATGGTGCAAAGGCTGGCACGCGGCTGCTGATCAATCACTCGCCGGAGCCGGTGACCAATGTGGCGATGAGTGTGGCGGAGGATGCGGCGGTGGCAGGTGGCGTTGCACTCACGCTATTCAAGCCCGTGATCGCACTGGTGGTTTTCTCGGGATTGATCGTGGTCTTATGGCTGATCTTTCCCCGCATGTGGCGCATGACCCGCAGCACGATCTGGCTGGGATGGCACAAGCTCAAGTTGCCCGGGCGCACGGATTCGGTGGACTTGCCGCTGGAATTGAAGCGCGAGATCAAGGGCGAGACTTTGGATTTGTTGCGGCTCTTCGCCGGGCTTACGGAATCCGATGTGGCATGGACGACACGCTGTCTGTCGGGCAAGGCCAAAGGCATCCGGGGTCTGTCGGCAAATCTCGACGGCACTTTGATTGCTCCATTGAAATCGGATTGCGTTTACTTTGCCGCCATCAAAGGATGGCGCGGTCGGCTGTTCAAGGTGCCGCTCGAGGGCGCGCAGATCGAGGTGGAATCGAAATTCCTCAGCGAGAATGTGATTCTTGCCGCTGCGAGTTCGAGCGCGCAGTTTTGCTTTCCAAGAGGTCAAGGTGACAAGGCGGAGCTGGTTGCGCTGCGGTTGCGGCAGATGCTGGTGAAAACCCCGCCTACGATGATCACCCATGAATCTGAACCCATTGCAGAAGCCGGACCTACCGTGCCCGAACTCGTGGTCGAGTCTGGCGTCGAAGCGACCAAGCCCCTGGAGGAAGTCGTGTTCCCCCAAGTGGAGAAAGTTGCCCCAGTGCCTGTTATTGAATGACGTGCCCTGGTGGCAGTTCACTTATAATGGCGGGCGTCACCCGCCTTTTGAGAATTGCCATTCTCACTTGCACGACCCCGCACTGAATGCATTTGTATTCTCCGCCATAAAGCGTGCTGCGGCCGGTTCCGCAGAACATCCTCAATGACATCATCAAAATCTTCGAGTTGGACACTGGCGTTGCTGGCGCTCGGGGTGGTCTATGGGGACATCGGCACCAGCCCGATTTACGCGCTGCGTGAAACGATTCGCGAGCGATTCAATCCGGCAGACGATCTGACGGTTCTCGGCCCTGTGTCATTGATGATCTGGTCGCTAACGATCATCGTCACCCTCAAGTATCTCATTGTTCTGACGCGCGCGACCAATCAAGGCGAGGGCGGCGTGTTCTCGCTTTATTCGCTTTTGCGGAAACCGGAGGCCAAATTAAAGAAAGGTGCCATCACCGTGCTGACAGTCTTCGCCATTCTTGGCGCCGCATTGCTTTATGGTGACGGCATCATCACCCCGGCGATCTCTGTTTTGTCGGCCGTGGAAGGCTTGAAAGTGATCAATCCCGATCTGCCCGAGTGGATTCCCCCGGTGAGCGCGGCGGTGATCTTGTTTGGACTATTTCTCGTGCAACGACACGGCACCGAGCGCATTGGCAAAGGTTTCGGGCCGATCATGCTCGTGTGGTTCGCCATGCTGGCGGTGCTCGGCCTCACGCATCTCTCGCAGGAGTTGTCGATCCTGCGCGCACTGTCGCCGCATTACGGCTGGAAATTTCTCTGGGTGGAACGCGCGCATTCGATGCACATCATGGGAACCGTTCTGCTCGCGGTCACGGGGGGCGAGGCCCTTTATGCGGACATCGGACATTTCGGACGCACGGCAATGAAGCGCTCCTGGTTTGTGGCGGCGTATCCGGCCCTGACGCTGAATTATCTCGGCCAGGGCGCGTTGCTTTTGCATAACCCACAGGCAGCAGGCGAACCGTTTTTCAACATGGTCCCCCCCGGGCTGTTGCTCCCCATGGTAATCTTGGCCACGCTGGCCACCATCATCGCCTCGCAGGCGATGATCACCGGGGTTTTCTCCCTCAGCCAGCAGGGGGTGCAACTCGGTTTTATGCC
>JAYVZW010000056.1:0-7633 GCA_043783015.1 Verrucomicrobiota bacterium | reverse complement strand
GCAAGAAAGCGCACATCAGAGTCGATTACACCAATACTATCTACACAGGCACCAAGGACAGGCCGGATATTGATGGGTGCACCCTGTTTGCCTTCCTTATACCGGTAGAGATAGAAGTGATGCACATCGAACCAAGCACAGAAAAAATGCCCAAGACCAGTGTATTGCGTGACGAAATTGTCCAATTGAAGTTAAAGGTTCCAACATTTAATAATAATGATTGGAAGGTTAGAATGGATGTAACACCCGACAACATGCAGACGAGCTCTCTCAGTGCTCCCGAATCTAAAACGACTCGGACTGCACTGATGTTCGACTATGCAAAGATGGATCCCAAAAAAGAAGGTCGATGGATTTCACTGACCACTGAATCCGACGGCACAGATATTCGCACCACGGGCAAGGCGAAGAACCCGTTTGATACCGTAACGTTACCGGACAGCGCGAGCGGCGAGGCGATAATACTTGGGACGTTCAACAAAGAAGGGGCAATAAAAGTTCGCGTCCAGTCCTGCGACAAGAACAAAAAGCCGGATGGCATGTTCGAACTCGAATCAGCTGAGATCACCGTGCTCGACAAATATCCCGATGGCACACCGCGCCTGCGTCAGTATGCCGAGATGGAAGACATGCAAACCCCTAAGGGAGGCGCGACAAAATACATAAGCATCAACTGTAACAAATACGACAAAGACTTTGTTGATGCCACGAAAGCATGGCCAGATTGGGGCTACGGTTACACTGGGGAGGGCAAGAATTACACCTTTGGAGAAAATCCAGTTCTTAAAAAACTTGCCGATCCAGCGTTGTTGAAAGCCATGGCTTATAAGGAAACTCAAATGAACCCTGACGGGGCTGCAAAAAAACAGGAAAACGGCATGACATAATTCAGCTTGAGCGCGGTGGTTCTGAGACGAAGGTTATGAACGGTGGCAATCGTAACACCTTTAACGGGTCTGCAAAAATGATTGAAGTTATTGGAAAAAAATGGGTGGTTGACCTTAAAGAAAAGGGCGGTGGGCACTTCAATCCATCTACAAAGCACATGGTATATCTTCTCGATGATGAAAAAGTTGATCCAGCCCCTTTCACTAATTGTGGATATCCACGAATGTGGTATGGTAGTCACAAGCCACCGGGACCTGCCGATAGTGACAGCGAGGCTGCGAATATTAAATGGGCGCTACGAGACTTAATACTAAAAAGTCACGGAATTTCTATTATAACAATAAAGCCTGATGGCGCAGGTGGGAAAACAAATTACTGCCTCGAACCTCAATGGCGTAGTCTAAAAGATACGATTGATCGTTACGGCCCTGGACGTAAAGAGCCTTACGCTGAGAGTGTCTTCGAGTTTCAATACGAGGGAAGGTCTGGTGAAAGATATGGTTGGCCGCGCCTTGCTACAAAAACTGCTCGTCATTAATTATATGCTTATGAACACATCTTATCACCGCTTCTCGCAAATCATTCTCATTGGATTATTTGCATTACTTTGCCTAAACAAACAAATTTTTGGCGAGCAGCCTCTTTCTACGCGCTTAACGCAAGAACTCACAATACTTGCAAAAACGAAACCAGAACTGGCGACTGAGCTCACAAAGCTTGCCGTCGAAGTGCCAGCAGCTCGCGCCGCCTTGGAATCTCACATAGCCGAAGGCGGAACAGCCGCGATGCTGGTCACTCTCTGGAAATGGGGAGACATACTTGTGACTACATTTAACAGTGTAAAAAATGACTTCGATGCTTTCAAAAAGCAGTGGCCTCAAGTTGTTAAACATGGGCGTTTATTATGTGCAATTGCCGATGAAAACGGAAATAAGCATCTGTTTTCAACTGTATTAAATGAACCCGGGGAACAAGGCGTGCCATTAGTTCCACTGCAAACTTATGGACTTAAAGGTGAGGATGCCGCAATCTTCGTTGAGGAAGGCAATGAATCAGACTTTTGGTCGGTTCAAGTTGTGGAAGGAAGAGAACTTCTAGTTTTGGGCCAGCGTTATGCGGGAAATGTTAAAACCATGCTACAAGATGTGCGTGTGCAAAAGCTCCAAGTCACAAAAGATTCAGGTATCGAGATCATTTCGGACAAGACGGAGTCTGTCCGATGGGATCCGCCATGGCTAAAGGATAAAGAGAAAAGCCCTTAAAATCCAGCACCTGGAGACGCAAACAAGCCAGGCAGTGAGACGAAGGACGACGATGCAAAGGAATTAACGACAATTTGCGCTGCGACGTGGGGTGCAATCTGGTTTGAGTTTGAAGGTGGTGATGCCCCCAAGCTGGAATTTTGGAAAAACAAGGAATGCACCCAGGAAATAACTTTCCCCTATGCACTCTCCGAGTCTAACAAGCTTCCAGAGAAACTTTACGTGCGGACTAAGGGTGACTGGATTACTCAAGTTGTAGGCAAGTTGGTGATGAAGTTAGGCAAAACTGATAAGAGCAAAACGTATGCTACGGACAAACTTCGCTTCGTAGTGGTAAAAGAAATTGGAAACAGCAAATACTTCCACGCCGCGCGGGACTATATGCTTGAACAAAACACTCGGTTGCATGTTCGTCATTTCAAGTCTGGCTCACATGAAATACGCATTACCGCGATGCGGCACGAAAGCACAGACATGAAGGTGATCGAGACTTTTCATACCAACCCGAAGATTTACGGAATGCCGGGAGTAGTGACTGATAGCAAAGATAACTACGACCTAATTCTTAATGGGAACTTTGTTTTTTTCGAGGATGGAGAAAATGGTGGCAATAAAGCAAAACAGGTTTTTAATATGGATGTTCTCCACGGCATGACTAATCGTTGCTATGGAGGATGCGTCGTTGGCAAAGTGGTCAGCCCCGCCAGCGCCCCTACTGGTAATAAGCTATTTCAGCAGAAAACCGCAAAGTATCTGAGCGCAAATGGAAAAGGAACTTTTAATATTACTATAGGAGTGGTGCCACTTAGTCCTGCTATTCATCAGGCCGCATTGGGTGGGTTTGGCAGTAACTTACTCAGTAAAGATGGCACACACTTCTATAATATACACCCTTGGTTTGGGATTGCTGAGATTGGCTCTCCCAAAGAACATAAGAAGTTGATCCTCACCGTCACCACCACCGCAGCCACTACCCAGTATCCAGTTGCGGATCTTATAAAACGCCTATCAGCTTCAGGAGTGCCACCGTTTGTAGGCGACTTAGAACCCGGCCGAATATTATGCGTCGCGGGTGATGGCGGAACTTCAAATGCCACTGCGCACAGAATTGAGGGCGATATAACACGCGTAAGATTCGCGGGAACTAAACACTACCCAGGGCACTACTGGGTTAACACTTATGTTGGTTTTAAGTCAGATAAACCCAGGCCATGAAAACACTTTTGATTTGCATCATGCGTATTGCGCCCATCATTGGCTCCTTAACTGCCTTATGCGTGCGTGCAGAAACTTCTTCCGAATTTGATGAAGTGGCGATTCGCACGATACAAGAATCGCATGGTTCGAGCGCTATACCCCAAGACTTCTTAAAAGCATTTCAAGCATTTGAATCCGCAACAGATTCTGCGGTGAAGGCCTCCAAATATGAAGAATTGGTGTTGATTGCCTCGGAAGGTTTGATTGGAGCCGTGTGGCCCGAACCATCAGGAGGCTGGAAGCTTCTCGAATGGCCCGCAGGTCGGAACCTGACTTTGTTAGAAGTTATAAGCCAGCAGGCGGATAAGGTGTATTTTACAAAGTTAATTGCGCGGAATGAAACTGCTGCAGTGCAATTACGGGCTGCACAAGGTTTGATTCTCAAGGCCGCTCTGGAAGGGGAGCCGTGGGGAGAAAAAATGCTCTTGAACATCGCTCAACGCCCTGACAGCAACCTCAAGCGTCTAACTTACTGGTTCGCCAAGAACTTTGCGAATGACTGGAACTGGCAAGGCGAATCGGCAACTGGTGCGCCGTTGTGGCAAGTCAATTGGAGCGCGTGGCAACAGGCTTATAATCTCGCAAATCCTCTGGGCAAAGCGATTATCCTAAAGAATGTCACCGCACTGGCTTCGCTACGTAGCGAGTATGGAACTGCTGCGACAATCAGCTTATCAGCGCTATCTGGCACTAATCGGGAGTTAAAAGCCGTCGCGCTTGCATTCGGCGACCCAAATCTCGGCAAGGCTGTAACAGCCAAGTGGGCTGAGATCGCGGGCAATTCATCTGATCCACAACTGCAAGCCCTTGCCCGTGAAGTTCGTGCTAAGTTCAGAATTCACGACTAACTTACTCGCAGTCAAACGCCTTGCGCTAACTGTTCTATGCCGCCCACCGTGCAGGAGTTGCGTCTTTACATCTCCTTCTTGATGCAACCAGTCTGCTTTACTGTGGTGTTTAGTCCTTGATAGCAAACAACGAGGTCACAGACTCTTCAAAATGGATACGCTCGATGGCCTCACCATCAGTTCAGTGGTGTTGAGGTGTCTGGTTCATAAGCTTTAAAATTCTCTCGCTCCATCCGCGCATGATGCGATACATCTCTGTCTCTCGTATTCCATTTAATTCCTCATGGAAAAAACTTCCATCCCATCCGATCCGGCTCCTGACCTGCCGGAACCGGGAACGTGTCCGGTGACGATGCGGCCTTACCGTGTCATCTCGTTCCCTGGGGCGGGCTTTGATACGGTAATGCAGATGGGCGTGGTGCACGCACTGCTGGTCACGCGCCGCAAAGCGCCGGACATGGTGGCGGGCATTCAGGTGGGGGCGATCACAGCCTCGGTTCTGGGCGAAGTTTTCAAGGCCAATGCCGGTGCCGACGCCACTGCGGAAGATGACGAGGAAGTTCAGGTGGCGCGATTCAGCGAGCTGCTGGAGGCGTTCCGCAACACGCCTTCCACGGTAATGAAAAGTTTTTTCCCCGATGCTCTCGAAACCAATGCGGCCCACGCACTCAAGCCGGTGGAGCTGCCGAGACATTTCAAGGAGGAACGCGACAGCCGCGAGGAGTCCGTGGCCAGCCGCACGGGATTGATCCGGCTGTTCAATCACCTGATCCTGCTGCGCGTGAGCGTGAAAGTTTTCAGCCAGCTCGTCAGGGTGCTGCTGGGATGGAACACGTTCAGCCAAAGCGGCATGGTGATGCGCTGGCTGCGGCGCGGCGATCTGGTGGCGCGGCTGTGGTGGATCGTGGCCCGCAATATTTATTCACTCAGCATGCCCGCCAGTCTGATCGCCGGGGTGGAGCTGTGCGAGATGCTGGGCGTCAACGGAAAGTCGGCCGCGAAGGGCGTCGAGGCCGGGCATATCATTTTCAATCGCTGGGCTTGGTTCGAAAAAATCTGGCAGATGACCCAGTGGCTGCTGCTGGGTTTTATTCCGCTGATGCTGGTGCTGGGAATTATCCCCGCGCTTCTGTTTCTCGGACTCGCTGCGTGCAAGGTGGCGAGCCTTCCCTCGCTCGTGCTGATGAGCGGATGGAACCTGGCCCCCGCCGCACTCGTCATCGTGATCTTGCTGGTCGCGTGGGGTTGTCTGTTCTTCAGAAAAAATCTCTTCCGCGATCTTCTGAAGCATTATCAAATCTTCAGCGACCTCGGCGACTCTTATGCGCTGAAGGAAGTTCTGGTGCAGAATTTTGATCCTTCTTACTACGGAGAATTCCGGTTCGACGAGCATGTCCGCCGCGCGTTGAAACACGGCGTGCCCCTGCCCGGCGGTTGCGGCAACAAGAAATTGCTCCAGAGCTACGCCAATGACAGGCATCGGCAGAATGGAGTGACCGTCGTGCCGCTCGCCGCCAATCTCGGCACCGGTAACCTGGAAGCCATCCCGAAGGAAACTCCTGTCGTGGACGCGCTGATGTGCGCTTGCGCCGTGGTTCCATTTTTCCGCGCGCAATCCGTCAGAAAAGACGGGGCGACGGCCACGTTCATCGACGGAACCAATGTCTCAAACGATCCCGTGGTGCCCGTCTTCGAGGAAGCGTGCAAAATTGTCACGCATCACGCAGACCCGCGCTGGGAATATGTGCGCATCATTTCCGTGCCCTTGCAGCCGCTCAGGCAGCAAGCCCACTCCGGACAGCATGAACCTTACACCGGGCTGGTGGATGTGACCCTGAGAGCGTTGGAACTCCAGCGCTTTCAGGACATGCTGCTGGACAAAGGCATCATTGACCGCGTGAACCGCGCGCTGGGTTGCAGGCCGGTGACGTTCACCGACGAGCGCGGATACAAGGAAACATTTCTCCCGGCGAAAGTTCGCCTGGTCGCACCGGAAAGACCGCATCAGCTCAGCCTGCGGCTGATGCACGCCGGCTCGGCACTGGAAAGACGCAAGCTCATCGACACCGCCGTGGCGGACGGTTGCCGGGCCATGATCGAGCGGCTCGTCACCGACGCACTGCCCGACACCAGAACTGCTGAGGAACGGCGCTTCTTCCTGGAACCCGACGAGGAGATGCCGGATGAGTGGCCGCACCGCGACAGCAAAAATAAATCAACACTTCGCGCCGCGGTCGAGTCACTGCGAGAATCCAAGGAATCCATCATCGACCAGGACGGCACCGAATACGTTTCCTGCCGGAAATTGCTCGCCGCCTGGGGCGGGATGAAACCGCTGCCGGGAGCCGATCCTCCGGACTCGGAACATCCAGATTCCGGCCCCGGCATTTCAGAAGTTTGCCGCTGCTGCATCACCTGTCACAAGAAAACCGGAGCCAAGGGAGTGGAGGAAGAAGAATTGCTCCAGCATGTGCGGTTGCCACGCGCCATGCCAAGTTTTTTCCCGGTTGAACCAAAGCCGGTGGAGAAAAAGAAAGGCCCGGCCGTCGTCTTTCTTTTCAGCGGCGGGGTTTTCCGCGGCGTATTCCAGGTGGGATTCGCCAACGCGGTGAGCGAACTCGGCATCCAGCCCGACGTGGTGGCCGGAGCCTCCGTCGGCACCATCATCGGCGCGTTCACTGGCCGCGTCTTCGAGAAACCGGCCGGAAACGACCTCATCGAAAGACAGCGTCAGACGCGCCGCTTTGCCTCGACTTTCCTGACCATTGACCGCTTCGTGCTCACGGATCGCTTTGCGGATTTCATCCGGCATTTTTCCATTCACGCCGCATCAGCGAATTTCTCGCCGCGCGATCTCGACCTCGTCTTCCGGCGCTATGAAAAGGACTCCGGCTTAATGTTCGGCCAGCGCGCGCGCCGGGTTTTCTCCGGGTTGGAGCGCATCTTTTATCTCAGCCCCTTTGAGATGGTGGAATTCGCCCAGTCCCTGCGCGCGGGCAACTGGCAAACGGCGGCCAGGCATCTCAAGAAACTGACGCAGCACATGATGGACCGCTACGGTGTCGGCCTGGAATTGCTCGGCCCCGAACCGCTCCAGCAGCTCATCGACGGCTTTGTTTTCGCAGGCAAGCCGGACGCCGGCACGCGCCTGGAGCACTTCGGCTTTCCGCTCATGGGAACCATCACCAATCTCACCTTGGGCAAACTCGAGATCGTCAGAAACACCCATCCATGGGATCCGCGCTTCACACAGAGCCTGCTGGCCAGCAGCGCCTTCCCGGGCGTGTTCCGTCCGCGCTGGTCGTGGGAAGTTTATCGCCACCCCGGGCAAGTTGCCCAATACGCCGACGGCGGCATCATGGACAACCTGCCCCTCGG
>JAYVZW010000055.1:0-7633 GCA_043783015.1 Verrucomicrobiota bacterium | reverse complement strand
CTTCCGTCGACTCGTTCAGCTTTGGACACTTGCTGAGATCAAGCTCGTAGTTCCCTTCATTTTTTGTCATCAGAATGAAGCCGGTCGTCTCTCCGCCGATGGCCATGATTCCAGTTTCCAAGGTTCCTTCATATTTTTTATTCGCGGGCTTTTCATCAGCAGCGAATGAGACAATCGAAAAAATGAATCCGGCCAGAAGGGTGAGGGTGAAGCGATGTGAACAGACTGAGAGAGCTTTCATATGAACGAAGAATAGACTGGGGAGTTCGCGTCGGGCAACGGCTTATTATGGTGTGTTTCGTGCTGATGGCTTTCGTCGCTCTCAACTTGGTTGATCCTTTTTCAATACCCGCTCGATGCGACGGTCGGGCACGAGCCAGATGAGGGCGACGATCAATCCCGAAGGCTTATTTTATCCCGCCCACTTCAAAGCCTTCCGCTTCGAGCACAGCGCGTATCTGCGCAACCTGGTCGCCCTGAATCTCGATGCGTTTTTCTTTCACGGTTCCGCCGCAGCCACAGACCGAACGCACACGTTTTCCGATGGCTTCGATCACGGATTGCGGCAGATGGGAGGCGAAATCTTTGACGACGATCACGGTCTTGCCGCCCCGATGCGCGGTCTCTCGTTGCAACACCACGCGGCCCATTTTCCACCGGGTCTGGGGTGATTTGGGATGGCACGGCGACATCATGGATGACGGTATGAACCTTGGCGGGCAGCACCCAATTTTTCAGCCTCCGCTGCGGCTGATCACCGCTTCCTTCAGGCGCATGAGATGGGAACCTTCCGGAATTTCCAAGAGACGAATCCAAAGGCGATAGGTTCCCGGCTTGGCAAATTCGGCCTTGCCGACGGTCACGCTTTTGAAGCTGGCAGCACTGCCGGTGTTTTCCACCTGACGGCTGTATGCCTGGCGCCCGAAGGATAGCTGGTATCTGCCCTGTTGTGCTGCCGCAGAGGCGAGGGATATCTGAACTTCGTAAGAACCGGGCGTGTCGATTTTGATGAGCCAGCTCACCTGATCGCCGGTGCCGAACCAGTTAATGATGACACCTTCTTTAACGGTCAGGGGGCCGGGGGTGAGGATGGCCTGTTCCGCCGGGAGGATGGTTGCGCCATCGGCCAAGGGAACGATCTTGGCAATTTCCGCGTTGAGGGCTTTCATGGCAGCGTCTGCGACGCTTTTTCGGCGGGCATCTTTGGCGGCCAGGTCCGTGAAGAAAGCAACGACGGCAGGATCGGCCACTTTGCCGAGTGAGTTAAGGATTTGTGTCTGGGAGCGCGCGTCCTTGGCCAGGGCAAAAGCGGCGATGAGAGATTTGGCGATTTCCTCCTGCGGGACATCGCCGGCGAGCGGCGCGAGGTTGCCGAGGCTGATGATGGCGTTGAGCTTTGTGAAGGAGTCTTGCTCTGCTCCGAGCATTTCAATCAGCGCGGAGACAGGCTCGGCGGAAGGCCAGTCCGTCAGGGCCAGTGCGGCATTGTAACGGAGTTTGTTGTTCGCGCCTTTCAATGCCTTGAGGATGTCTGGCAGCGCTTCTTTGTTGCCGATACGGCAGAGGGCGCGCAGGAGGGCGGACTGTTCATCTTCTGTTGCGGAATTGGCGCGGAAGGTTTGGAGGATTTCGCTGCCCCGGCGTGCGGGATCCGGTTCCCTGCGGGCGATGGCGACGAGCGCGGATTCCGCCGCGCGCAGTTCATCAATGCTGGTGCCGTGCATTTTTTCGATCAACGACTCTGAGTCCGATGTGGAAGAAATTTTGGCCAGGGTGTTCCAAATGGTCATGCGGACTTCCGGCTCGGGCGTCGATGCGGGAGCGAGCATTTTCAGCAGTGGATCTACCGCTTCCCTGAGACGACGCTGACCGACTGCATTGACGAGGTTCTTCCTGGCCCATTCGGTTTTCACGAGCGGCAGGCGCTGAATGATGAATCGATCGCCAGCTTCGGCACCTTCGATTTTTCCGAGGACAACGGCGGCGGCGTCGGATGTGTTTTTGTTTTCAATGAAATCGAGCAGCAAGGGGATGTCTTCACCGGAGCCTCGTGGCGCTTCCATGTTGGCCAGCAAATTGAACCGGGTGTTGCGTCGGGACTGGCTCCAGGCATTCACAGCGAGGTAAATCACGGCCATGGCTGCCAGGGCGATGGGAATGCCCATGACAACGGATTTTGGCCATGGCTTTTTGTGCTTGAGATGCTGCGGAGCCATGGCCGCGGCGATATTCACCGGGCGAACGACGGGGCGCGGCGCGGGGCGGTGGCCGAGATCTTGTGAATGTGAATCGGGCCGCCTTGCGATTGGTGCTGCCCGCACAGGACGTGGGACGAGAGGGCGGGTGGTTCCGGCATCTTGCGCGGGAACTTCTCCCGTTTTGACATGCGGTGCGAATGCTCCCGCCTGGAAGACATCATGGGCCTGTGCAGCAGATTCCGGTCGATGTTCCGGAAGGCGGTTGATGAGCCACTCCACCCATTCGTGAATGAATGGAGGCAAATCCGGTCGCAATTCGGAAAGCGGGGACAGGCTGTGATACAAGTGACTGGCCATCACTTCAGCTCCGGTCTCGCCCTGGAAAGGATAATGCTGGGTGAGCGCGTAGTAGTAAACACAGCCGAGCGAGTAGAGATCAGTGCGGGCGTCCACGTTCGCCCGCTCGAACTGCTCGGGTGCCATGAAGTAGATGCTTCCCATGATCGCCCCTTCTTCGTCCGTGTCCTGGACAGTGGGCTGAAGGCAAATTTTCGCGAGACCAAAGTCCAGGATTTTAATTTGGAACTTCCCGCTCGGCAGCCAGATGACCATGAAGTTTTGCGGCTTGATGTCGAGATGAATCATGCCGTAGCTATGCGCAGCGACCAGCCCCTCAAGGCTTTGTGTGACCAGCTCGCGGAAATCGTATTCGTTCAATGCGCCGCGCTCGATGATGTTCTCCAGGGTCTCCCCCTTGAGAAGCTCCATGATGATGTAGGCGCCTTCTTCATCGCGGCCCACGTCATAAATGGTGACGATGTGTGGGTGTTGGAGCGTGGAGAGGTTTCGCGCTTCATCCATCAACTGGCCGGCCAGCAATTCCGCCTGCTCCGGAGTTTCGGCACGAACTCGTTTGAGCGCAACTTCACGCCGCAGGTTGCGGTCGTAAGCCTTGAAGACTGAGCCCAGCCCGCCATCGGCGATTTTTCCCAGCACTTCGTAGCGGTTCTGACTCATTCGTGAAATGGGAGGCTGAGCAGTTGCCGGGAAAATACATCCAGCGGATTACCAGATGCGCTCGAGGAATTTTTCCATGGGCCCTTTCAAGGCGTCAGGTTTGGTGGTGTGCTTGCGCTTGCCGGAGCCGGTCGTCTTGGTCAGCGCGGCAACAGGTCCCTGCTGCTCGATGACTTGCATTTTCTTGATTTCCACCCGCACCACAGGGCAGTCATTAGAGTCGGTCACTGATCGGGAGATTTTTTTCAGCACATCCAGCCCGGAGACGACCTGCCCGAAGACGGTGTATTGTCCGTCGAGACCGCTCATGTCCCCGAGGACAAAATAAAACTGGTTTCCGTCGGAGTGGCGCTCGGGGTTCGATTTGTCACCGCGGCGGGCCATGGCGACGGCACCAATGGTGTGGGGGAGTTTGAATTCGCCGGGGATGGTGGATTCCTGGGTTAGGCCCCATTTCTCGCGGGTATTGTCATCGCGGGAGGCCGGGTCACCAGTTTGCACAAGATAATCCTTAACCGCACGATGGAAGGCGAGTCCTTTGTAAGTGCCCTTTTCCACGTTCTGACGGAAATTCTTAACTGTCAGCGGAGCCTGATCGGGAAAAATCTCAAACATAACCTCCTCGGTCGTGCGTCCCGAATGGATGCTCATGACAGCGATAGTGTGAACTTTTTTCCTTTCCTGGGCACCGGCGGCTTTGGCGGCCGCATCATCGGCGTCAGGTTTGCCAGTGGCATCTTTACTGGTCTGCTTCGTGGGTGTGACATAGGATTTTGTTTTGACCTTGGCCACCGGAGCGGTTGCATCTGCTTTGGATGGGGACTGCTGCGCGTGCAACTGTTGAATGGTAAGCAGGATGGCGCAGACAAAAATGCGGCTGATGATCTTCATGTTCGGGTGTCTTGGTTCGTTGGATTTTTGGTTCGGGAAAGTCTGCCGTCAGCGCAGAGAGGATGGGATGGATGGCGCCTCTGAGGGTGGCAGTGGGATGGTCTGCGAGGGAACTGTGGGAGTGGGTGGGAAGGGGACAGGATTCAACGCCGGGGCTGGGGGAGATGGGGCGGTGGTGGGAGCACCCGATGGCGCATACGTCGAAGGTTCGGCATTGGGTGAATACCTCGGGCGTGTCTCGCGGGGCTTCATTCCCCATTGTTTTTCCAGATCAGCCATTTGCTCCACGGTGGGATCCTTTACGGCATTGGAATCACTCGTCATGCCGCAGCCGGAGAAAATCAACGCACACAAGGCTGCGTAAAAATGGCATGTAAAGGTTTTTTTCATATCCTGATGATTTTGACTTCGTGTGCAATGGTAGATTCATCAGCATGAGCAATCAACAGCGAATGCACCGCCTCAAAACTTTGCCGGACATAGCCAAGTCCCACGCCACGGTCAAGCAAAGGATGCATGCAAGCACTGGTGACCTGACCGATTTCCTTGAGCTGGTCATCGGCTCCACGGGAGAACAGCCGGGCCGGAGACAAATGCTCCACAGGAATTTTCGACTGCGGCGGCATCTCCCACTTCACCATCACCCGCGGCATCTTGCCGGTTGTCTTGATGCGGGAAAGCACCTCCTGGCCAATGTAACAGCCTTTGGAGAAATCCATCGCGCTGGTCTCCAGTCCGGCCTCTTGTGGGAAGACATCGCCGTTCAGTTCCTTGGGCCAGCGCGGTATGCCGTGAATGATGCGGAACGTCTCCAAATCCTCCCTTGCAAGCTGAGGGCAATCGAATCGCGGCAAATCCATCCCCTGGCTCAACCACAGATCCACCCCCGGGACTCCGAACCGGGTTGCCGGGACAAAATAACTCGCCCCTGTCACTGGCATTTGCCCCACAGCATTCACAGCCTGTCCAAAAAAATGCCAGAGGCGCGGGCCGTCGCTGATATCAACAAGCTCCACATCATCCGCCACGATGTAACGATCCAGCCGAACGCGAAGCGACTCTCGCAGCACGCCTTCCGCATCAAGGCACAGCGTGTCGCTGTCCGGTGGCGCATGGATGAACACGTCGCCCTCGATGCGTCCTTTGGCATTCGTCACACAGGCGTGTATGGCAGATGACCCCGCCGAAGCTTTGCGCACATCATTGGTGACCTGCCCGTTTAAATAACGCACCCGGTCAGCACCCCGTAGCATCAGCTTTGTCCGGTCTGACAATTCAACCACCGCGCCGGACTGCTCTATCTTCTGGAGCAGTTCAGGCGTCATATTCGTCATCAAGCGCCGAGCCCTTGAGGGAAATCCGGACACTGTCTTTTCTGGCGCGTATCCAGGTGAAATTCTCATACACCGAGCAGAAATCAAGATCGCCCCGGCCCGCTTCCATGCCGCGCTCCATCGTCCCGACAGAGGCGTTCAGCATTGGCGTCGCCAGCGACTCCACCCGGGCCAGTTCTTGTGCGTAGTGCGCGTCCTTGAGCATGTTTTTGAGCGAGAAATGCGCCTCATAACTTCCGGCCATCATCGCCGGAAGTTTCATCGAGATGAGCGGCGAGCAGTTGGCATTGTTCTCAAACGCCTCCAGCAGTTTCGACGGTTCCAATCCATGCCCCTTCGTGATGGCCAGCGCCTCCGCCAGCGCACCCGCGATCGCGCCGCTGACCAGGTTGGTGGCAATCTTTAAGATGCTGGCATCACCCACCCGGCCCAGATGAAGAATTTTTTTTGAGCTGGCTTCCAGCACCTTGGTCACCTTTTCCAGCTCCCGTTTCGCGCCGCCTATATAATAGACCAACTCGCCTTTTTCTGCCGCCATCTTGCTGCCAGTGAAGGGTGCATCCAGGAAACCAGCTCCCATTTCGTGGGCGATGCCCGCCGCCTGCTTCACTGTCAAAGGATCCACCGTGGCATGGCAGCATACCACATGATGTTTCTTCAGCGCCGGTTTCATATCCTGCATGACCTCCATCAGCGCAGCCCCGTCCCGCACAAAAATCTGGATCACCTGTGCCACTTCGGCCACTTCATGCGGCGAGGCCACAAAGCCCGGCACCGCCCGCGCCGTGCGGTTCCAGACAAAGACATTAAAATCCGCGCGCCGCAGATTCTCCTCTACACGGGATCCGATGATGCCCAGGCCGATGACCCCGACGTTTTTGCTTTTGCTGCCAAACATGCGGGCAAACTACCGAGAGAGGTTGCTCTTGCAACCAACCACTCGGCAAAGGGCATTACAGGTGAACATCTCCAATGCGTGACTCGAACTTTTCGATCTTCGCTTTCGCGCGAAGTTCGTTCACCAACCGCTTTAAGGCGACCTCGCGCCACTGGGATTCCAGCATGGCGGTGATTTCATCCTGCACTTCTGGAAAGTCCGGCTTGCGTGCGGGGCGTTTTTCACGCACGACCAGTATGTGCCAACCCAGATGAGATTCAAAGGGCGCACTGATTTCGCCGACGGGCAAGGCGAAGACTTTATCGGCGAACTCCGGTGGCACACGGTTACGACTGAACCAGCCGAGGTCGCCGCGTAACTTGCTGCCGTCGTCGTCGGAGAACTGTCGTGCGAGTTCTTCGAGCGTTGCCTCTTTCGCAATGAGCTTGCGGTGTAACTCGCGGATTTCCGGTTCGCGATCCGGCTTGTCTTTGTCGTGCTTCGTCAAGAAAACGTGGCTCGCGTGGACCCGTTCGGGTATGGTCAGGGAATCCTTGTGCGCGTCAAACCACGTGCGGGCATCGACCTCGATAACTTTGCCGGGCTGCTCAGCGAGCCAGTTCTCGATGGCATGGAGTTGTTTCGTTTCATTCGTAATGCTGTCGCGCAACTTGGTTTCCGTGAGACCCTGCTGTTCCATGCGCTGCTTCCATTCGTCCGGCGGCGGGAACTGTTTGAGGAACTGCTGGAATGCCGCCTCGGTTTCGCGAGGCAGGGAAGGGGAGTCAGTTTTGTTGCGGGCCGCGAACTGCCCTATGAGATGATTGTCAATCAGCGCCTCCAAAGCTTCGCTGTGGCGCGCGCGCTTAGTCCCATCATTCAGCGCTCCCCATGTTTCGCCACGACCCCAGAGAAGCTTGCGTATCGCGTCCCCAAGCTCAGTTTTAGAAAGCAATGTTCGATTGACCGAGGCAACGCTCTCCAGTGCTCCGGCCCGCTGAAGAGTTTGAGTTCGAAGCCAGATCCCAACTAAGATGAGATAGGCAAAGTAAGAGAGCAGAAGTGTATTGAGCAACCAGCGCCAGGCTCTTCTCATGGCAACTTGGAGCTACCTAATATGAAACCGCTTCGTCTGCAGCTTGCCCTTGACCATCCCGACACGGTTCCAGGCGCTTTGGTCGTTCATCGGCACCCAGCGGCGTTCCTCCTTCCGGTAATGCCAGTCCTTGTCGTTCTGGTAGAGGAACGCAGCACTCTTGCCTTCAACGATGTTTAGGATTTCATGGTCGTGATAATTGACTTCATCGTAGTCGGTG
>JAYVZW010000054.1:0-7658 GCA_043783015.1 Verrucomicrobiota bacterium | reverse complement strand
GGCTTCTTTGGTCTTATGACAGCCTGGGCGCTGGAACGTTACGACTTTGCCAGCAGGCGGCTGCTTGATTCCTTGGTTGATCTACCCTTTGCCCTGCCCACAGCCGTTGCGGGCATCGCGCTGGTCACGCTCTATTCACAAAACGGATGGATTGGTGAATGGCTGGCTCGATGGGGTGTTGAGGTGGCCTTCACACCAATAGGTGTTACTTTGGCATTAGTCTTCGTTGGTTTTCCCTTTGTTGTTCGCACCGTCCAGCCGGTTATTCAGGATCTCTCATTGGAGCCGGAAGAAGTGGCGGCCTGTCTCGGTGCCAACCGCTGGCAGACTTTCACGCGTGTGATCATTCCGCCGCTTCTGCCATCTGCGCTCGCAGGAATGATGCTGGCCCTTGGCCGTGCGGTGGGTGAGTTCGGCAGCGTCGTTTTCATATCAGGAAATCTTCCTTACAAGACGGAGATTGCTCCACTGCTCATCATCTCGAAGCTGGAGCAATATGACTATCCCGGTGCGGCAGTGATCGGCCTTGTGATGCTGCTGGCATCCTTTGGTATTCTCGTGGGTTCCAATATACTTATCACCCGGCACCTCCGCCGTTTCGGGCGCTGATACTTCCCTCATGTCCGCTATCATAGAAGTCCGCAACACGCTCCGCGCGCCGCACTATCCGTTTCACCGGGCGACGGCCGATCCTCCGTGGATGCGCTGGATTGTTATCAGTGTAGCTGTTCTTTTTATGCTGGTGATGTTTGTCCTGCCCGTGGCATTGATTTTCCGGGAGGCATTTCGCCGCGGTTGGTGGTCTTATTCATTGGCGTTCAAGGACGAGGACACGATGGCCGCAGTGTGGCTCACCCTGAAGGTGGCAATGTGGATCGTGACGCTCAACACGATCTTTGGTCTGGCGGCGGCATGGTGCGTTTCCCGGTTTAAGTTTAAAGGACGCAAGCTCCTGGTTATGTTGATCGAGCTTCCTCTCTGGGTTTCACCGGTTGTTTCCGGTTTGATTTATGTGCTGCTTTTTGGTGCCCAAGGGATTTTCGGGTCATGGCTTCTGGATCATGGCATCAAAATTATTTTTGGTCTTCCGGGTATTGTTCTAAGCACGATCTTTGTTACATTCCCATTCGTGGCGCGCGTCCTTACGCCCCAGATGGAGTCACAGGGCAGCGAGGACGAGGAGGCGGCCATGAGGCTGGGCGCGAACGGCTGGCAGATGTTCTGGCGCGTCACGATTCCCAAAATCAAGTGGGGGCTGCTCTACGGCATCATCCTTTGCAACGCGCGCAGCATGGGCGAGTTCGGCGCTGTGTCCGTTGTGTCCGGTCATGTTCGTGGCGAGACCAACACCTTGCCGCTGCAGATCGAGGTGCTTTACAACCAGTATCCCATCGCACCGGCCTTCGCCCTTGCTTCCGTGCTGACACTGCTGGGACTTGTGACCCTCGTCATCAAAACCATGACTGACCGCAAGCGCTGAATCACCATGAGCATCATCGCAGACAGCATTAGCAAAACGTTCGGCGCCTATCGGGCGCTGAATCACGTCACACTTGCGGTTGAGACGGGTGAGTTGGTCGCGCTGCTCGGTCCCAGCGGATCAGGCAAGACCACCTTGTTGCGCATCATCGCCGGGCTTGAGTTTGCAGACGATGGGGCGGGGCGGATTTTGTTCAACGGCACTGACGTCACCCATCACACTGCCTATCAACGCAAGGCAGGCTTTGTTTTCCAGTATTATGCCCTCTTCAATCATCTCACTGTCCAAGAAAACATCGCCTTCGGCCTTCGGGTCCTTAAGAAAAAGGACCGACCCTCTGACGATCTCATTCTCCATCAGGTTGATGATTTACTGGGCCGTATCCAGCTGCGCGACCTGGGTCATCGTTATCCGGCCCAGCTTTCCGGGGGACAGCGCCAGCGGGTGGCGTTGGCGCGTGCTCTCGCGGTCGGGCCGGAGGTGCTGTTGCTTGATGAGCCTTTTGGTGCTCTTGACGCGCGAGTGCGCAAGGATCTCCGAAAATGGCTGCGACAATTTCGCGATGAGACGCGGCTCACCACCATCTTCGTAACGCATGACCAGGACGAGGCATTTGAACTTGCTGACCGGGTGGTCATTCCGCATGAGGGACGGATTCAGCAGGCTGGCACGCCCGAGGAACTCCGGGCAAACCCGGCGAATGAATTTGTGGCGGATTTTGTCGATCCCTAGCAAGACCCAGGATACCTAAAATCCTATTTGCTTTATGTAGATTGATAAAGAAATTGGAGTCTGTATGAATCTCACCAAAAAAGGCGAATACGCGCTGCGAACCCTCATACGTCTTGGTATGGCCCAGAGTTGCGGTCGAGATGTGGTGTCTGTATCCGAACTGGCCGACCGGGAGAACCTGCCCTTCAAATTCATTGAGAACATTCTTCAGGAATTGCGCAAGTCCGGATACGTCGAGAGCAAGCGCGGCAAGGACGGTGGTTGTCGGTTAGCGAAGCCGATGAAGTCCATAACAATTGGTGAACTCGTTCGGTTTATTGACGGACGGCTGGCACCCATCGGGTGTGCCAGCGAGACTGATTATGAAAAATGCACCTGCCCGGACGAGCAGCACTGCGGTCTGCGGATGCTGATGATCGACGTGCGCAATGCCATCGCCCGCATTCTCGACCGCTACACGCTCGAAGACGTAGTCAAGGTGACGCTTCAAAAGATGGAGCGAAGCGGGGTGAATCCGCCTTTTCAGATACTCATGTCCAAAAGCACACCCGGCAGGACGCGAGTGCGCGTGGTCAAGCCAGCTCGCGTGGAACATGCAGACCCACTTGATGGGTTCTTCGCGATTTTCGACAAAGCCAAATCAACTTTTCGACGTTAATGCGCAAGGACAAAGAGCTTGAAACTGCAGGCGCAGCTGCCGCTTCAAGTCGAAGCATCCGTGCTCGCCGTGAAATCCATCCTTGCGGAGTATCGCGAGCTACAAGCCTTCGCGGCCAACCTTTGAATCAAACCTCAATCATCATCTTACTATAATGAAACGCAGAAATTTTCTCTCTCTCACTGCGCTCGGTTTGGCCGGGCTTCCATCCTGCAAACCGAAAGCTGCATCCGGCTCTGCAACCGTCATCCGCTTCGGGCATTTCCCCAACGTCACGCATGTTCAGGGCCTTGTCGCCCAGCAGCTCTCGCGTCGCGGCGAGGGCTGGTTTGAGAAGCGGCTGGGCGTGAAAATCGAGTGGTTCAACTACAACGCCGGTCCTTCCGCAACCGAAGCCATCTTTGCGGGTGCCCTTGATGTGACTTACATCGGTCCCAGCCCGACATTGAATGCTTATTCGAAGTCCAAAGGCACGGAGATGCGCGTGCTCGCCGGAGCAGCAAACGGCGGCAGCGCGCTCGTGGTGCGCGCAGACTCGGGCATCACGAAGCCGGAAGATTTTCGCGGAAAGAAAATCGCCTCGCCACAGCTCGGCAACACGCAGGACGTGCAACTCCGTGCCTGGCTGGTGGATCACGGCATCAAGGTCACGCTCACCGGTGGCGACGCCATGGTGGTGCCCACGGAAAACTCGAACCAGCTCGCGCTGTTCCAGCAGAAGGGGCTTGACGCCGCATGGACAGTAGAGCCATGGGTCACGCGCCTAGAGATCGAAGCTGGTGCCAAAATTTTTTATCAGGATACGGACACGAATGTCACATTGCTCGCGTGCAGCGCAGCCTTTGTGAAGGACCAGCCCGAGCTGGCGAAAAAGCTCACCGCGGCTCATCGTGAGCTAACCGTCTGGATCAAGGAACACCCTGTGGAGGCCAGAGCGCTGATCAAAGCCGAGCTGACCGAGGAAATGAAGTCCGCGCCCAAAGATGAACTGTTGGACAAAGCGCTGGCCCGCGTGGTGGTGACGGATGCAATTTCCCGTGAATCGTTGGAGCGAATGGTTGCAAGCGCACAGAAGGTGGGCTTCTTGAAGGATATTCCTGATCTGGCCAACCTCCTGCCCAAGCTTTGATAATTTGAATGAGCATCCGTGATGAACTCGAAAACACCGTCCCCGCCAAACTTGTGGTGGATGACGTGTCGAAGTCTTTCGCCGGGCGGGGCAGGCGTGTGCATGCGCTCGACAAGGTGAAGCTCGAGGTCGGCGAGGGCGAATTCGTCTGCCTCGTCGGCCCCAGCGGTTGTGGCAAAAGCACATTGCTCAACTTGATTGCCGGACTTGATCAACCTGATTCCGGCCGTGTGCTGGCCGACGGCAAACCGGTCGTCGCACCGGGGCGCGATCGTATGGTGATGTTCCAGGAACACGCGTTGTTTCCGTGGCTCGATGTTACCGGCAATGTGATGTTCGGACTGAAACTAAAGCCCGGCCTCACGCGGAAAGATCGCCGTGAAGTAGCGCGGTATTATCTGAAGCTCGTCGGTTTGGAGAAATTCATGGACTCCAATGTCCACGAGTTATCGGGCGGCATGAAGCAACGGGTGGCTCTCGCCCGTGCGCTCGCTCCCAATCCGCGCGTGCTGCTCATGGACGAGCCCTTCGCCTCGTTGGACGCGATGACGCGCGAGCAGTTTTATGTGGACGTGCAGAAGATATGGGCCGCGCGTCGCAAGACGATCATCCTCGTGACTCACAACGTGCGCGAGGCCGTGTGTCTCGGCGACCGTGTCCTGCTCTTCAGCGCGCATCCGGGCCGCATCCGCGAGGAGTTCAAGGTCACCTTGCCGCGCCCGCGTGAATTCAACAGCCTTGAACTGGCCGCGCTCGCCGGGGATATCACGCGCGCGCTCAAGCGGCACAACGACGAGGAGGCAGCGGCATGAAACGATTTCGAAATGCTCTGATCTTCTTCATTTCTCTGGTCGTTATTTGGCAGATAATGTATTGGGTCCGCAACGCGCCAGTGCTTCTGCCCAGTCCGCTCACGGTTGCCCAATATCTCTGGGGCGCGCTCTGCGATGGAACGTTGCTGGAAGCGGCATGGATCACCACCAAGCGGCTCATCATCGGCTATGGCATCGGCTGCGGCATCGGGCTGCCTCTCGGTCTTATGACCGCGCGGAGTAAATTTTTAGGCGACACCGTTGGCTTGCTTGCGCTCGGATTGCAGACGCTGCCCAGTGTGTGCTGGGTCCCGCTGGCGATCCTCTGGTTCCAGCAAAGCGAGGGGGCGATGCTTTTCGTCGTGGTCATGGGAACCTTGTGGAGCGTCCTCATCGCCGTGGACAACGGCGTGCGCAGCCTGCCGCCCTTGTTCGTCCGCGCTGCGCACACCATGGGTTCTACCGGAGCGCACACGCTGTTCAAGGTCGTGCTGCCCGCCTCGCTTCCCTTCGTAGTCAGCGGCATGAAACAGGGCTGGGCCTTCGCCTGGCGTTCGCTGATGGCGGCGGAGGTTTATGTGACCATTCTCAGCGGTGTCGGCCTCGGAGGTCTGCTCCACTACGGTCGTGAACTTGGTGCCATGGAGCAGGTCATCGGCGTGATGCTGGTCATCATCGCCATCGGCTTGCTTGCGGACAAGATTCTATTTTCCCCGTGGGAGCAGTTCATGCACCGCCGCTGGGGCACGGCGCGGGCATAGGTTGAATTCCTCTTCGCCGCAGGGTTAAAATCAAGCAAGCTTGAGTATCATATTCAGATGACTTTGCTCGCTGGATTTCTAACAATCTTGCTTGCGCAACCTGCTTGAGTCCGGCGATAATCTGGATCGGAATCCATATGCCTGACCCTGATAAAATTCGCGTGCTGATCGTAGAAAATGAAGGCCTTGTCGGCTGCGATCTCGCGACGACACTGGTGGGCCTTGGTTATGATGTCGTGGGCATTTGCCGGTTTGGAGAAGAAGCGCTGCAACTGGCGGATGATTTACGGCCCGATGTGGTGCTGATGGATGTGCAGCTCGCGGGGCAGTTGGATGGCATTGAGACCGCGCGGCAACTCGTGAAGAACAATCCGGTGGCGGTCATTTATCTAACCGCTTGCGCGGACGCGGAGACGGTGGCCCGCGCGCGGGACACGCATCCGTGCGGCTATCTCATCAAGCCTTTCAAAGAAAATGAACTGCGAGCAACTCTGGAGGTCGCCACCGCCAAGCACCGCGCGGAGACGCTTCGCGCGCGGCACGAGAGCAGCTTTTTGCTCGCGTTCCAGAGTCTGGCGGATGCGGTTGTGGTGACCGATCTCGCGGGACAGGTGAAGTATATCAATCCCGCTGCCGCGAATCTTCTCGGATGGACTGCGCCCGAAGCCGTGGGCCGGGCCTTGGGCGAAGTTTATGGCATTCATTCAACTGATGGCGGAGTGATGCCGCCGAATACATCTTCGGAAAACAGCGCGCCGCGCCGTCTGATGCTCACAACCAAGACCGGCCAGCGCGTCGCCATCGAAGATCGCACGGCACCGGTGCTTGATGAACGCGGCAGCGTGTCGGGCATGGTCATCTTGTTCCGGGTGCAGGCTGAAACGGAGACCGTGTTGGCTTCGCAAATGATGGAAGCTCCGCCCGCCGCGTCGGGTTCCGCGCCATTGGTGGACATCGTGGAAAGTATTTCCGATCCGCTCATGGCGCTCGACGGGCAATGGCATTTCACTTACATCAACAGCAGCGCCGCGCGCCTCTTCCAGCGGGACAAACGCGCGCTCCTCGGTGTTTCGCTATGGGAGACACTTCCGCCCAGCGCGCATGACAATCACCACGCCGCCTTGGGCCGTGCGCTGCTCCATCAGGAAACAGTCACCCGCGAGATTTTCTTGGAGGGCATCAATACTTGGTTCGAGGCCCGCAGCTATCCGTTCGGCAGCGGATTGCTGCTGCTGCTTAAAGACATCACCACGCGCAAGCTTGAGGCCGAGCGCAGCAGCCGCATCGACCGGCTGGAGTCGCTGGGATTGCTCGCGCGCGGTTTCGCCCATGACTTCAACAATTTACTCACCGTGCTTCTGGGCAATCTCGCGCTGGCCGAGATGCGTTTCCACAGTCAGCCGGAAAATCTCACCGAAGTGCAGACCGCCAAGCAGGCCACGCTTCAGGCGCAGAGCCTCGTCCAGCAGCTTCTCACCTTCGCTCGCGGAGGCGCGCCGATCAAACGCCCCGTCTCCATGGCCGATCTCGTGAAGACATTCTTCCATAATCACGCGCGCATGAACCACGTGAATTATCTCGTGGAAGTTCAGGAGGATTTGCCGCTGGTAGCGGTCGATCCCAATCAAATCCGCCGTCTTCTCGGCAACCTCGTCCGCAATGCCGAGCAGGCCATTCCGACCGGTGGCGAGATCATCGTCCGCTGCGAGGCCGCCGATCCCTCGCGGCTGTTCCCCAATGAAAATGTGGCGGAACACGGCGACAGTTTTGCCGGGGTGATTCTGGAAGTGCGCGACACGGGCGAAGGGATCGCGCAGGAGAATTTACCGCATATTTTTGAGCCGTATTTCAGCACCCGCAAAGAGGCCAACGCCACAGGCTTGGGGCTGACCGTCTGCGAATCCGTGGCCAAGGCCCACGGCGGCTCGTTGTCCGTGCAGTCGCAGCGTGGGGCCGGCACCACGGTGAGATTTTTCCTCCCGGTCGATGCCGACACCGACGAGGCCGACTCGCTGGCCATCGGCAAAACTTTCGACAATCCAACCACCATGACACCGCGCATTCTCGTGCTCGAAGACGATACCCT
>JAYVZW010000053.1:0-2549 GCA_043783015.1 Verrucomicrobiota bacterium | reverse complement strand
AGCCACCGGGCAGTGTCTGCGCATCTTTGAAGGTCATACGAACAGCGTGCTCTCCGTGGCGTATTCTCCCGACGGCCATTGCGTTATATCAGGCGGGGAAGATAAGACGATCCGGCTTTGGAAAAGCGCAAGTGGGCGATGCCTGCATGTATTCAACGCAGAAACGGAAAGCGTTGATGCAGTGGCAAAGCCCGTCCGTTATCATGTGTCGTATAATTTGCCTGTGGCATATTCACCCGACGGTCGATTCATCCTCTCAGGGGGAAACGCTCTAATGCTGTGGGAGGTGGCTACGGGAAAATGCTTACGCATCTTCGACGGGCATACGGGAATGGTTTCCTCAGTGGCGTTTTCACCCGACGGCCGCTTTGCCCTTTCGGGAAGCCGCGATGACACGCTAAAACTTTGGGAGATTGATTGGGATTACGAATATGACTCGGAACACGATCCGGTTTTGAAACGCTACGCGGAACAGACAAGAAAATGACCCTCCGCCCGCAAGACCTCATTCGCGCGCCATATTGGAACTGCCCATTCTGCCATGCGGAGGCAGTGTTCGGTATGTGGAGTGTCGGCGGGCACTCTTACACCCGACGATGCAAGAACTGCTGGCAAACCCGCGACTTCCAGCTTCCTCCGTTGCAACCAAAGGTTCTCTACTTGGATCAGTTCTTTTTGAGCAACGTCGTCAAGACACTCGATCCTGGCACCGAAGCCGCCCGCCGTCAGAAAACTGATCCGCTGCGATTCTATCGGAGCGCATTCGAGAAGATACACCGACTGTGCAAACTCCACCTGTTAGTGTGTCCATATTCGCCAGTTCACTATGACGAGTCGGTCGTCAGTGACAATTACTTCCGCAAGCTAAAGCGTCTATATGAGATGCTTTCAAACGGCGCGAGCTTTCAATCTCCAGGCTGGATTCGGAACGCCCAAATCATTTCATTTGCGCGGAAGTGGGCGGGGCTTCCGCATGAAGACACTGCGATTATAGATCGAAAGACCGTGATCAACAAAAGAATCGACGAGTGGCAGAACTGGTATCAGATCAGTCTCAACACACGTCCGGCTCCGGGTCTGACGAATGAACTTCGGGAGATGCGTGAAAAGAAGTATCAAGGCTTCTTGGGCGTTCACGAGAGGTGGAAAGCAGAAAAGCATCAAGATTTCGCTTACTGGCTTCGGGAAGAACAATTGGCGCTCTGCAAGGTATTGAAGGAGAGACTCGCGAGGACGTTGGCTCGGGAATTCCAATTTCGCACTGGTCAACGTGAACGGACGTTAGAGGACGCTTTCGCGCTGATGGACGAGAATTTTCGATTGTTGGTCGACTTGGACGCAGTGCTCCGCGAAGCCGGTGCGGGAGAATCCCCATTGTTCGGGAAGACGTGGGAGTGCTTGGAATCCGAAGCGTTCGGGGATGTGCCCTTCGTGAAAATATCCTGCCATTTGTTTGCGGCGCTCGCCCGGCGGGCACCGCAACAAAAACACCCACCAAAAGGGCATCCATTCAATGACGTCGATATGCTGTCGGCCTACCTTCCGTATTGCGATGTGATGTTCGTCGATACGGAGATGCGCGGACTACTTGATGAGAAGCCACTCAAAACAACATTGAACTACGGAACGAGAATCTTTTCTCTGCGCGCGAAACAAGAATTCCTCGATTTCTTGGATCAGATCGAGAGTAGCGCATCGGCTGAGCACTTGGCTAAAGTTCGCGAAGTTTACGGAGACGGATGGGAAAAGCCTTACGTTGAGGTCTTCCATGAGAATTGAAATGTGTCATCCGCGGTTGTAACAGGCGCTTTCCGCACTTTGACTTCTTATGGCAGCACTCTCCACTGGCTCCACGCTCATCTGGTTTCTCGCCGAGTTCGAGGCGATAGCCGCGCATTACCCGGAGACGACGCCATGGCATTTCGTGATCGCTTGCTTCAAACTCTGCGATCTCGACGTTGAGGAGTTTCTGCGGCATGCCCCGGAGGAGGCTCAGAACAAACGGGAGGAAATTATGTGTGATACGAAGGGCTTGAGAGTGAATGTGAGCCGGAAGTGTGATGCTGTCACGAAGGCCAGGCGACGGCTGCGAGAGGCGCTTGGCAAAGGTCCGCAGGAGAAAGCGGATGCGCCGTTGCACAGAACGGCGGCAGCTCGCGCAGTGTTCGAGCAAGCGGCGAGTCGCGCACACTTCCGAAACGACAAGCTGCGACCGGTGGACCTTTTCGACGCCCTCATGGAGTGGATTGCGCAGGCTCCGCACGAGGGCAAGCTGGCAGAGTTCGCGGACGACATGCTTTTGAAAATCCAACATCCGCCCGAACCAGAGGGGGAACCTCGGCGACCAGACGATGACGGGCACAAGGCGGTGAAGGGTATCGCCCCCGCCAAAAAGCAGCAGAAGTCGGCGCTCGCGTTTTTCGGCAGGGACATCACCGATCTCGCGAGGCGCGGCAAATTGGAGCCGGTGATCGGTCGGAAGGACGAGATTCTGCGGGTGGCGCGGATTCTTTCGCAGAAGCGCAAAGCCAATCCTGTCCTCGTCGGTG
>JAYVZW010000052.1:0-2551 GCA_043783015.1 Verrucomicrobiota bacterium | reverse complement strand
TCAGGGCCAGGACGTAAACTGGTTCTTCCTCCGCAAAGAGCTGGAACATCTCGCGAAGGGCGATCTTGCGAACGCTGACATGACGAAAGACAACGTCGAAAAAACCGATCCGTTGCCAGCGATTGTGAAATACCACGAGGAACTCAAGACCCTCGGCGTGGAGTTGCTCCTCGTGCCCGTGCCCGCCAAGGCTGCGATCTATCCTGAAAAGCTCAACGACAAAATCGATCCTGCGACCGTGCCATCTATGGGCGCGTTCTTCGCCAAACTCAAAGCGGCAGGCGTGAATGTGCTCGATCTCGAAAGTGTTTTCAATGCCGAGCGCACGGAACATCCTGAGAGGCAACTTTATTGCGCCACTGACTCACATTGGTCGCCCTATGCCGCCCAACTCGTGGCAAAGCTGGTCGCAGATAAATACAAAGGCATCAAAGAAATCAGCGAGAACTCGCTGGCCGATCTGATCGCGCTGCCAGTAGAGACCATCGAGTTTCATGGTGACCTGATCGAAGCAGCGCAGAAGTCTTCTGTGCCCAAGGAAAAACTTACATTGCAACGCGCCGGTGAAGCTGTGCCGCCCGACGGCAAAACGGTGCGCACGCTCGAAAGCGATCCGAAAAGCTCGATGCTCGTCATCGGTGACAGTCATCTGCTGGTCTTCCGCAAGGGAGGCGACATGGTCACCACACAGGCAGGCTTTATTGATCATCTCCAGATTGACCTTCCAGCAGCCGTTGAAGAAATTTCCATACGGGGCAGTGGTTCCGATGGCCCGCGCGTCGAGGTCGCACGCGCCACGGCGAAAAATCCCGATTTCTGGGCGAAGAAAAAAATCGTTGTCTGGGTCTTCACCGCGCGTGAATTCACGCAGGGCAAATGGCGCCTGATTCCCGCGAAGGTTAAAAAGTAAGCATACCTAGGGGGATGGATAAGGTGAAACCGGGCGTCTGGATAAAGTGGTTCGTCTTGTCATCGATCAAAGCGTATTTTAAACCGGTCGCAATGTCGAGCCAGCCGTTTTTCACGGAGGCAGCACGCAACATGCAACGAATTCGTTGATGCGCGCGGCTTGCACGCTAGTTTGCTGGGCCACTTCAATGCGATTTTATCATGTCTATTAATACTCTCCGCACTTTTACCATCGGCTCCCATGCAGAAGGAAAGTTCTGCGGAACTGCCATGATAATAGATCGTCGCGTGGTGCTTTACTGTTCTTGAATTAACCCTAAATGAGTAGCCAGTCATTCAAATGAAGGTGATCCGAAGATAATAGCCCACATGAGCATATCCATTCCTGCTTCGCTTTCCCTCTGCTGGAGCGACTGCGTGCTGACCGGCGGTTCTTCCCGCCGGGATGCCTCATTGACGATTGGCCTGCTGCGTGGCGAAGGCATCGGCCCGGAAATCATGGACTGCGCGCTTGAGGTGTTGCGCACGCTTGAGGATGGTGCAGACCTCAAGTTCGAAGTCCAGTTCGGAGGCTCGATCGGACGCGATGCCGAGGCTGAGCATGGAAAGTCCTTGTCTGACGGAGTTGTGAATTTTTGTCGCGCGATCTTCTCGAAGGGCGGCGCCGTGCTAAGCGGGCCGGGCGGAGGACGCTATGTGTATGACCTCAGAAAGCGCTTTGATCTATTCTTTAAGATCAGCCCGCTGGTAACTTCCCGGGAGTTGCTGGGCGCATGCCAGCTTAAACCGGAAGCGGTTCGCGGCACGGATATTCTTTTGGTGCGCGAGAATGTCTCCGGCATTTACCAAGGAACATCGCGTGAAGGCAGAAGCGCGAATGGAGGGCGGTTCGTGGAACATTCATTCGTGGATGAAGAAGCCACCGTGCGCCGTTTTTTGGGTGCGGCCGCGAGACTGGCCCTGATGCGCCATGGCGTGATGACAGTGGTCTGCAAGGACTCGGGCGTGCCGGGCATCAGCGCCCTGTGGCGGGAATGCGCTGAAGATGTGGCCTCTGCCAGCGGCATCCGCTGCAACATGGTGGACGTGGATCACATGGCCTACCGGTTGATCCAACATGCGTCGGAGTTCGATGTCATCGCCGCGCCCAACCTTTGCGGCGACGTGCTCGCGGACTTGGGCGCAGTGTTGCTCGGATCGCGCGGCCTTTCATTTTCCGGCAATTTCGCGCCTAATAGCGATGCGGTTTATCAAACCAACCACGGCGCGGCTTATGACCTGACGGGAACAGACCGGGCCAACCCTGTGGGACAGATTTTTTCACTGGCGATGATGCTGCGGGAGAGCTTCGGACTCGCGCGGGAAGCGGCCTGGATCGAGCAAGCGGTCCGTTCCGTGTGGGCGGCGGGCTGGCGCACCGAGGATGTCGCGGAAGCGGGATGCCGGACAATTGGCACCCGGGACATGGGCCGGAGAATTGCGGAGGTCGTTGCCCAGTTGGCACGGCCTGCGGCTGCTGCATGATGCCGCCCATGATGAATCCGGTTCTGCTGCTGGTTGATCTCCAGAACGATTATCTGGGTGCGCCCGGCCTGGAACCAGGACGGGGTTACATTGTGGAACGTGCGGCCGCGCTGCTTCA
>JAYVZW010000051.1:0-22907 GCA_043783015.1 Verrucomicrobiota bacterium | reverse complement strand
GACCCTCCCATGCTTTGAGCACTTCCGGTTCGGACGCCTTTGCTAGAACACGGAAGTTGGGGAATCGCTTCATCCAGCGTTCGTAGTATCCGCGATCCAGCACGGTGGTGATCTGAGTCTGTTGCAGCATGATTTCGCTGACCAGAACGGCATACGGATCGTGGGTGCGGCGCCACGGATAGTCGCGCCCGTTTGCTGCAAACCAGCGCGCAAGTGTGCGGGCAAAGGCGGCAGGGTGACGCAGTGGAGATGAGGCGGGCATGGATGGCTTGCTAAGAATATCGAATGATGAGCCAGTTCGCAGGAATTTCATTCGTCATTCATCAATCGTTGTTCAACATTCCGCCGATGCCCGCGCTCAGCAGCTACACCAAACCTCTCACCGCCGCGCAAGCGGAGAAGCTGCGCGCCTTGATCGGCGACAAGGGCTTCCGAATGGACGAGAAGCCGCATTGCCTTTTCGCTGGCGCTGGCGAGAAGGTCAACATCGCAGTGTATGCCAAGGGACCCAAGGTGGTCGTGCAAGGCAAGGGCACGGAGGATTTCGTGAAGTTCACGCTGGAGCCGGAAGTCCTGGGCGTGGCGGAAATGGGTTACGAGGAAGTGCTACATCCCGAACGGTTCACGCCGCACATTGGTGTGGATGAAAGCGGCAAGGGTGATTTTTTTGGGCCGTTGGTCATTGCGGGGGTTTATGCGGATTTGTCAGTGACACGCGCTTTGCAGGAGATGGGAGTCATGGACAGCAAGCGAATCAGCGGCGACGCGCGAATCGAAACCCTGGCGCGACAGATGCGCACGATTCCGGGCTTGATGTTTGATGTCATGGTCATCGGCCCGGAGCGATACAACGCGCTCTATCTGAAATTCGGCAACCTCAACAAGCTCCTCGCCTGGGGTCATGCAAGGGTCATCGAAAACCTTCTCGAACGCGTGCCGGATTGCCCGCGCGCTTTGTCCGACCAGTTCGCCAATCCCAGGGTTCTGCAGAATGCCTTGCAAGGTCGCGGCAAAACCATTTTGCTCGAACAACGCACCAAGGCTGAAAGCGATCCCGCCGTCGCGGCGGCGTCCATTTTCGCGCGCCAGGGTTTTGTCCAATGGCTCAAGGAAAACGGGGCCAGGCTGGGCATTGAACTGCCGAAAGGAGCGTCCCCGGCGGTGAAGGCTGCGGCGGGAGCCATCAACGCCCGGCACGGCCCCGCCATGCTGGAGAAGGTGGCCAAGATGCATTTCCGCACGGCGCGGGAACTGGGCGACCAGGATATGTAAAAAATGTCATGGCATGGTGAAATTATTTGCAATATCGTGTGGCGCAAAGCAGATTCCAGCCCGTAACTTGAACCAAATATCATGGACAACGGCACCATTACTAAACGCGACCTGGTGATTGAACTCGCGAACCGCAGTGGCCTGACTCAGGCGCAGGCCTTTGATCTTTTTCAGGCGGCACTGGACCTCATCACTGAAGAACTGGGCAAGGGGAATGAAGTCACTCTGAGGCGCTTCGGAACTTTTGAAGTTCGCATTTCCAAGCCGAAAGTGGGCCGGAATCCTAAGAAACCCGGTAGTGAAATGCGCATTCCGGCGCGGGCCATTGTGCGCTTCAAACCCGGGAAGGAAATGAAGTCCCAGGTCAGCAAAGCCCTGCCGGGCCTCGTCAGCAAAAGCGGTGCGCCGGATGACGCGGAAGATTGATGCGGCGCGTTCTCAAATTACTTGACCGCCGCATAAACAAAGGCCGGAGGGAGATTCAACCACACCGTGCGTGTGGTCGTAAGGCTGGTGCAATGTTTGCGTAGCAAATCGCGGAAATGCTGACCACTGGGCAGTCGGTGAAATCCTGTGTAGGCAAATGTCGTTAGCACGCCGCCGGGCTTTAGGCGCGGCATCACATGGTCGAGAATGGCAATCTGCAAGGCCTCGGGAAACGCCGTCCAGGGCAAGCCACTGATGATGGCATCAAATTGTTCACCTTCTCCAAGGAAATTGTTGAAATCGAAATCCTGTGCTGCGGCCGCAACAAAGCGCAAATCAGGATGGCGCTGGCTGAGTCGGGCAATGAATGTCGGGTTCATGTCCAGCCCCAAGTAGCGGCCGCCTGCAGGCATCGTAGAATGAATCAGCGAAGTGAAGGCACCGGTGCCCGGTCCCAATTCCAGGATGGTGCGAGCCTGAGACACATTGGCCGCCTTCACCATGCGGCGCGCCAGTCCTTGGGATGAAGGCGCGATGGCCCCGGTAGCTTTCCAATTGAACAAAAACTCTCTAAAAAATGTCCACGACATGCGCACGTAAACTATCAAGGTTGCGGCTCAAGGCGAATCGTTTTAATACTGCATAATTCCGTTGCTTATGTTTGCAAAAATCCTCAAGCCCTGTCTTGCCCTGTCCTCCGTCGTAATGATCTCCTGCTCGACGCCGCATTACAAAATCACCTTGCGTGACGGTCGTGAATACATGACCGCGAGCAAACCCGAATACAGCCCCAAGACCGGCTACTATCGGTTCCGGGCACTCACGGGCAAAGATGCGCTCATCCGTGCGGATGAGATTTTGATGATGAACGAGCAGTGAGGACGCAACGAAGAATGGACGAGCGATTGAAAACGAAAATGGCGCTTGTCCTGGCGTCCGCATCGCCACGGCGCTCTGAACTGCTGCGGGAAGCAGGATATGAATTCGAGATCATCGCGCCGGATGTTGAGGAGGCGCATGATGAAAGCCTCACCTGCGAGGAACTGACGATTGAGAATGCCAGACGCAAGGCGCTAGCCGTAGCCAAGATGCGCCCCGATGCTCTGGTCATCGGCGCGGACACCCTTGTTTATCTCGATCTTGTTCCCATCGCGAAGCCGAGCGACATGGAGGATGCCGCCGCAATGTTGCGCCGACTCGGCGGTCGCAAGCACGAGGTCTGCACCGGCGTTGTCATGGCCTCGGCGGGCGGCGCGGAACTGCTGACCTTTCATGTGGTCAGCGATGTCACCTTCAAAGTTCTGACCGAGAAAGTAATCCGGGATTATCATTCGCGCATCGAACCGCTGGACAAGGCCGGTGCCTACGCCATCCAGGACGAGAGCGCCATGATCATCGAATCGGTTCAGGGATCATGGTCAAATGTCAAAGGCCTGCCAATGGAGAGGCTGGGGATCGAACTCGGGCGCTTCGGGCAAAAATAGATTTTTTAGATCAGCGCTGCGCGATCATCGGCCCCGCCACATCCGGTGCCGGTGTTGGGGATGTATTCATCGCGACGGACTGTTTCACATCGCGCGATTCCAATTTGAATCTCTCCGGCATTGCGGCGTTATCCGAGGAAAGATGAAGAGACCGCCCTATGGCATTTAACATGCCACTACCTAATTTCACAGGCGTCTCCACCAACGCGCAGGAAACCTGAAAGGAGATGACGGCGACTGCCGAAAAGAGACGAAGGAAAAACATGAAGTTATATTGAATTATCACAGTCTGAACTGTCCTCAAAGAACAATGCAATCTTAATATTGCGATTGATCTTAGACAATTCACTTGCGCGATCTGCTTCGGTCATGCGACATTTCCCTGAAGTCAGAAAACTCACACTCCATGGCGCGCGGTTCCAATCTCACCATCTGCTCCTTCTGCGGCAAAAGCCACGCGGAAGTCAAGAAGCTCATCGCCGGGCCGGGAGTTTATATTTGCGACAACTGCATCCAGGTCTGCAAAACCATTCTCGACAAGGAGGCGTCCAGCGAACTCGACTCCCATCCGCCTCTGGTGGTGCCCAAGCCGGCGGACATCATGGCTGCGCTGGACCAGCATGTCATCGGGCAGCACCACGCTAAGAAAGTTCTCAGCGTGGCCGTGCACAATCACTACAAACGTGTGCTCAATGTCCAGGCGCTGGCCGAGCGCAAGACCACGTCGCTGGCGGAATTCCACGACGTGGAGATCGAGAAAAGCAACGTTCTTCTCGTCGGCCCCACGGGTTGCGGGAAGACATTGCTGGCCAAATCTCTCGCCCGCATTTTGAACGTGCCCTTCAGCATTGCCGATGCCACGACGCTGACCGAAGCCGGTTATGTGGGCGAGGACGTGGAGAACATTGTGCTGCGCCTGCTGCAGGCTGCGGATTATGACGTGGCCCGTGCGGAGATCGGCATCGTTTACATTGATGAAATCGACAAGATTGGTCGTAAAACGGAAAACGTAAGCATCACTCGCGATGTGAGCGGCGAAGGCGTGCAGCAGGCGCTCTTGAAGATTCTTGAGGGAACCGTCTGCAACGTCCCGCCACAGGGCGGACGCAAGCACCCGCAGCAAGAATACATCCAGGTGAACACGGAAAACATCCTGTTCATCTGCGGCGGCGCGTTTGTCGGTCTCGAACAAATCATGAAACGCCGTCGCGGGCACAAGACGCTCGGATTCGGCGCGGAGCTGACGATTCGCGAACAGTCCGCAGATGATCTGAGAAAAGATGTGCAACCGGAAGATTTGCTCGCGTTCGGTTTAATCCCAGAATTCATTGGTCGCCTGCCGGTTGCCGTGCCCATGGAGGCACTTACAGAAGATGAACTGGTGCGTGTGCTTACGGAACCAAAAAGCGCTCTTATCAAGCAGTATGCCAAACTCCTCGGCATGGACGGCGTGGATCTTCAGGTCAACAAAGACGCCCTCGGCGCGATGGCACGCGAGGCCATCAAACGCGGCACTGGTGCCCGCGCACTCCGCAGCATTCTTGAACGTATCATGCTCGACGTGATGTATGACGTGCCTAGTCGCCGCGACGTGCGCAGCATCACGCTGACCGAAGCCGTGGTCAAAGGCGAACGTCAGCCGCTCCTGCGCAAGAAGGTGGACAAGAACGCGGCGTAATCGCGCCGGGAAGATTTTTCAGCGCAGGCTTGTGTAAACACGGTCAAGCGCGTTTCGGAGGACCCACGCTTTTTGCCGGGCCTGTTTCTCTTCCCGCATCTCGACGATGGCACCCTCGAGATCCTGGCGCATTTTTTCCGACACTTCAGGCATGGCACGGAGTGACTCGCAGGTGACTTCATACACCGCCGCGCACGCTGCGGCATTCCCATCATTGAAGAGCGGGACACCCCGTTCGATCGCCAGTTCGATCAATCTTGCCGCAGTCAGGGGCTTGGCGGTGATTTCCTTCGGCAGCAGAACTTGATCAATCACATGAATGACGCCGTTGGAAGCCGTGATATCAGCCTTGAGCAGCGTGGCGGGACCGATGAGGACACGGCCGCCATCGAACTTCGCGGTGATTTTCGATCCTTGGAGCGTGGCCGCTTCACCGGCCTCGAGAGCTTTTGCCAGCGAAACTTTGCCTGCGATGACATGATACTTCAGAATGCGCGCGAGCTTCTCGCGATTTTCCGGCTTAAGCAGTTCTTCCACAGTTCCCTTGGGCAGTTTGGCAAAAGCCTCGTCGGTGGGCGCAAACACGGTGAAGGGACCCGGTCCGGACAAGGCACCTGCCAAATCTGCGGCGGTTGCCGCAGCCAGCAGGGTCTTGAAACTGCCTGCTGCCTCGGCAACGCCGACAATGGTTTGACCACCTTTTGCCGGAGTGCCAGCAACCTTGTCAGTCTGAACTTTGACGTATTCCACTTCCAACTCGAAAGCCCCCGCTTTCTTGTCGGCCAATGTGAAACCGATGGATTCCACATTCGCGAGGTTAATGGGTTTGGAGGGAAGTAACTGTCCAAATGCTTGCAGTTTGAAGTCTTTAACTGGGACGATAACTTCCGTCCACTTGCCAGCCATCGTAGGTAAGTCAGCTCGGTAGGAGCTGGCACCCATCGGACGGCTTACACGCAGTTCCACCCAGTAGGTGCGTCCATCACCCTTGGCCTTCACCACGACAGAATCCATGCCCGACAAATCCATCGGATTGGGCTTGGTGCGGACGGAAGCGAATCCGCCATTGTTATCCAAAGATAGATTGCCGCTGAAAAGCAAAGTCCCTTCCTCGGTTCGTTTGAAACCGCCCTGGGACACTCCACCCATCACACCATCGTTCACCGAGATCCATGAATCGACTGAACCGGGATCTTTAAACGTGGCAACAGACTTTTCATCTGCGGCATCAATCTGCGACGCGAACAAGTTAATGATAAGTAACGCAAGTAATGACGGAATTTTCATGGTGTGCATATGGAGGGTTAATCAGAAACAGAATGTGACAATCTTAAAACTTCCAAGTGAAACCGAACGAAATTATAGACTGAATCAGAGTCCGCGCCTCCTTCGAGCAAGCGATATCCGAGTCGCAGCGAATAAACCGCAGCATCGGACTTGAGATCGTTCGTCAGAGAAAAGCGCGTGCCAGAATTTGAAGGAATTAGCACATTATTTGAAATATTCCACACACCGATTGTTTCAAGACCGCTATTCACAAAATACATAGTTGACGGACGTTTCCGGCAACGTCTCGGATGTGTCTATTTCTAAAAAACGAAGGCGAGTCTTTTTTTGACGGATATTAAAAGGGATCAACCCCCTACTAGTTTATCACGAGTATCAACGCTGATGGGGGTTTCGCCCAGCCAGATACGAAGGTAGATGGATGCGAAATCATATCCGGGGATTGTGGTGAGGAGTCGTCCATTATGCCGCAGCGACATACCTTTTCCCGGGACATAGGTGAGCGAATAGGTATCTCCCTTGGCCACATCAACATAGAACCGGTTAAGCTGTGCAAGACGAGGCATGAGAATGGCCAGGGCACTGGTTTCAACATTTTTACGCAAGATGGCATCGCCGCCCTTCACGATTTCAGCCGCCGAGAAGGCACGGTGATATCGGAGTTCCAGCCGAGTAGGCTCATCTGCTAAAATAGCGCTATGCTTCTGCCCTGCATTTTTGTAGAGGCCGATGTCATAAACTTTCACGATGGACTTCCAGCGAAACGTGGTCAGCCCCCTGCGTTCAAAGTTCACACCGTCTTCGGTGATAGATGAGGGTAAGGAATCTAAATTTGCCGCCGCGAGGGGTAACGACATCGCAATTAGCATGAAGGAAGCCACAATAAATGTGCGTTTACAAAGATGATACATGGTATGGCAAATAGATTTGACTGTTGATTACCAGCGATCTGGCCTGAGCGTGAATACAAGTTTCTGATTAATTATACGAATCGCCGCATTGGGGGATTCACAAATTTTTAGTCCGCATCGCCGTGACCATTTCCACCTTTGCGCTCACAGCGAGTGGCAGTCTTCGGTGTAAGCGATTTTTCGCGCCGATCACCCGTTCAGCAACACCCGTGCCTTGTCTGTTATCAACAACGCGGCCGGATGATGGATGCGGCGTTCGGCGGTGATGGCGTGGAACTGGATGCGGCACTCGTGGGCTTTGCCAATGACCTGATAGCCGTAGCGAGCCACCGCGTCACTTATAGCCACGGCGGGCACTGCGATGAAGCCTCGCCCTTCCGCCGCCATGACTTTCATCAGCGCCAGATCTTCAAACTCCGCCACCACCCGCGGCTCAATGCCTTTCTCTCGGAACCATGCGTCGAGCGCCCGGCGCAGCGTGGTGTTCTCGACCGGAAGCAAAGCCGGGGCGTTTTGCAAAGACTGGGGGAAATTTTTTTTCAGCCTGGTTGCGAGTTTCTTTTCCGCACAGAATACCGTGCCAGTCTCGCCAAGCGTGTGGTTAAAGGTTCTGAAGTTTGTGCTGCTGGAAGCAGGCTCGTCGGAGAGAACCATGTCGAGCCGATGCGAGGCGAGCTGAGCCAGCAGGTCTTCCATTTTTCCCTCTCGGCAAATGACGTGCATGGTCTGCGACATGTTAAAGACGGGCTTGAGAATTTCATTGGTCGCCAGCTTGGGGAAGGAGTCGGTCACACCCACATAAAAGCGCATCGTCCTGGTCCCCGGACGGTGCTTGACAGCATTCATCAACTCCCGGCCCAGCGCGAAAATTTCCTCGGCATAATCAAATACCATCTGACCCGAGTCGGTCAGCACATTTTTTCGGCCTTCGCGACGGAAGAGCTGTTCGCCCAATGCGGCCTCCAGTTCTTTAATCTGCTCCGAGATCGAAGGCTGGGAGACTCCCATTTTCTCCGCAGCCTTCATGAGGCCCCCTTCTTTTGCCGTGGTCCAGAAGTAGCGCAGGTGGTGATAGTTGAGCCATATCATGGAGCCTTAGATTATTCGGTAAAACCTATGAGTCCATAAGGAACTGCGTATTCGTCAAACGGTGACCCCTCAATCATGATGGGCGTGTCTGAATTACCGCGCTTCCGCTTCAAGTGAATCGGACGGTTTTAGGACAAACCAAATCGAGCGTATAACACAATGACTATCTGGATTCTTTTTATCGGAACCATGGCACTCTCCTTGTGGGCTGCGGCCAGGGTGAAATCTGTTTATAGACGTTACAACCATGGCGTGGTTAGCTCCGGCCTCACGGGTGGCGAGGCCGCCCAACGTCTTCTGGATCGCGCAGGTATCACGGATGTGGAGATCGTCCATCAGGAAGTAATGCTGGGCGACCACTATGATCCGGCCAACAAACGGCTCGTGCTTTCCAGCGCGAATTACTTCGGGAGCACACCCGCCGCGCTGGGTGTGGCCTCCCACGAGTGCGGACACGCCTTGCAGCACGCGCAGGCCTACGCGCCACTTCATTGGCGCATGGCTGCGGTGGGCATCACCACTTATGCCAACCAGATTGTCATGTGGCTGCCACTCATTGGCATGTTCACGGGAATGATCCAACCCCTCACGGGTGCGTTCATCATGGCCATCGCCTGGGGCGTGATCATGCTCTTCAACCTGATCACACTGCCAGTGGAGTTTGATGCCTCCCGTCGTGCCACTGCCGTGCTCGCAGAGACCGGATTCATTGCTCCAGGTGAAGAAGCGACTGGCGTGAAAAAAGTGCTTGATGCCGCAGCGTGGACTTACGTTGCCGCATTCGTCACCTCCCTCGCTTATTTCCTCTGGCATCTGCTGCCCATGCTCACAGGGGGCCGTTCCCGTGACTGACCAATCTCCGTAACTAACCCATTGTAACTCAAATTTATTCATCATCTTATGAAACTCACCGTCAAACATAACAACGTGCCCTCCACCAACGTCCTCGACACCTGGGTCGAAGAACAGATCATCTCTTTGCAGCCCGGATTGAGAATCGACGAGGCGAATGTCGTTCTCGCCCGATGCGAGGAATCCAGCCCACCCTATCAGGTAAATGTCCACCTGGTGACACCGGGGCCTGATGTCTTCGCCGATGGTCGCGACCACACATTGCGGGCGGCGTTCGACAAAACCATGTCTGCGCTGCGCGGTAAAATTGGCAACCGCGCCACGCGCAGGCAGAAGCGTCAAAGTGACCAGGCGGCGGTGCGGCGTTCTAACTGACGGGCATTTTTATTACAGCTCACCCTCTAACCTCTTAGGACGCCACTCATGACTGACAACCCCTGGCTCTGGATTGGATTCAACGTCTTCGTGCTCTTTATGCTCGCGCTCGATCTGGGCGTGTTTCACCGCAAGGCGCACATCGTCTCGTTCAAAGAATCCATCGCCTGGACCGTTGTCTGGGTGGCTCTCGCCATGCTGTTTAATCTCGGAGTCTGGCACTACGCAGGCTCCGAGAAGGGTATCGAGTTCCTCACCGGCTATGTCATCGAGAAGTCACTCAGCGTGGATAATGTCTTCGTCTTCGCGCTGCTCTTTTCCTACTTTGCCGTGCCTCCGCTCTACCAGCACAAGGTATTGTTCTGGGGTATCCTTGGTGCGCTCATCATGCGCGCCATCATGATCGCGCTCGGTGCAGCGCTGATTACCAAGTTCATCTGGATCATCTACGTCTTTGGGGCCTTCCTTATTCTCACCGGCATCAAGATGATCTTCAAACGTGAGGAGCAGATTCACCCGGAGAACAATCCCCTGGTCAGATGGTTCAAGAGGCTCATGCCTGTCACCGCCGACTATCGCGCCGACAAGTTCTTCGTGCGCGAGCACGGCATCCGCCACGCCACGCCGCTCTTCGTTGTCCTGCTGCTGGTGGAGTTCTCCGATGTCATCTTCGCCGTGGACTCCATCCCCGCGATCTTCGCCGTGACCAAAGATCCGTTCATCGTCTATACCTCAAACATCTTCGCCATACTCGGCCTGCGCTCCCTCTATTTCGCGCTCGCCGGAGTGATGGACAAGTTCCACTTCCTCAAGATCGGCCTGGGCGTGGTGCTCACCTTTGTCGGCGTGAAAATGCTCCTCGGACACACCGAATGGAAGATTGATACCCATCTCTCGCTTGGCGTGATCATCGCCATCATCACTGGCTCGATTGTGGCCTCGCTCATGTGGCCGAAGAAGACCACGCTCGCCACCCTTACGGCGGCGGATACGAATCCCTGATCGAATGACTGCACTGGCCAGCCAACTTGTTCACAGCGCAGGGTTTCAGCGGATCATCATTGCGATGATTCTGCTGGCCGGGGTGCTTGCCGGACTGGAAACCAATGCCGGCATCGTCGCAAAGCATGGCACGCTCTTGCATCTGCTGGATTTCGTGGTGCTCGCGATCTTCATTGCGGAGGCCGTTCTCAAACTCATCGCACAACGCTGGCGATACTTCTCCGATGGCTGGAATGTTTTTGATTTTTTCATCGTCGTTATCTGCTGCCTGCCCATTGACTCCCAGTTTGCCGTCGTCCTCCGTCTCACTCGCGCGCTGAGACTGCTGCGGCTCGTCACCGCCTTGCCCAAGCTGCAACTTCTCGTGGGCGCACTGCTGAAAAGCCTCAGCGCCATGGGCTATGTCGGACTCTTGCTGGCATTGATGTTTTATATTTATGCCGTGGCGGGGATTCATATCTTCGGCGCACATGATCCCAAGCACTTCGGCACCATGCCCGCCGCATTGCTCACCCTCTTCCAGATGATCACGCTCGACGACTGGGGCAAGATCTACGCCGATGCCCGGGGATCGGCACCCGTCACTACGGGCATCTATTTTGTGAGTTTCATCATGTTTGGCACCATGATCATATTGAATCTTTTCATCGGCGTCATCACCAGCAGCATGACTGAAATGCATGCCGAGTTGGACAAGGTGAAAGAGGAGAGCAACCCCGACGCTGTGCTCCATCAGTTGGCAGCCATTGAAGATCAACTTCGCAATCTCCGCCTCACACTCCAATTCTCCCCTCGTTCAAGTTCGGAGGCGTAAAGTAAATGGGCTTCCGGCCCGGTGGTCGAAAGCCGAGGCTGCGCCCCAGCCCGTCGCTGAACCCACAAAAATGGATATGTGTCGGAAAGAGACTAATTTCCTACTTGTCATATCGGGAATAGGAGTGAAAGTGCGCGCCCTCATGAAACCGACTGAAATCGCCGCACTCAACGACTCCGTCCGAGGCTTGTCCCCGCAGGAACTGACCCGTTGGGCCATGGAGCGTGGAGCTGATCGGGCGGTGGTGACGACAAATTTCCGGCCCTACGAGGCGATTATTTTGCACATGGCGGCGCAGGTGCGGATCGACGTCCCGGTGCTCTGGGTTGATCACGGCACCAACCTGGCGGAGACCTATCAGTTCGCGGAAAAATGCCGCGCCCAGCTTAGTCTGAACATCCACGCTTTTGTGCCAAAAATGACTGCTGCCCATTGGCTGGCACTGAACGGAGGCAACGTGCCGATGCCAGATGAAGTCGAGCGTGTGGAGTCTTTCAGTCGCATCATGAAACTGGAGCCGTTTGAGCGAGGGATGCGCGAACTCGCGCCCGCTGTCTGGATCACGGCGTTGCGCAAGGAACAAAATCCGCAGCGTGCCGCATCATTGCAGCCGGTGATGTGGGACGAAAAATTCCAGTGCCTCAAGGTCAACCCCATCCTTGATTGGACACCTACCGAAATGGACCCCTATCTCGCCGAGTTCAATCTGCCCAATGAACGCACCTACTACGATCCCGCGAAAGGGGACGAAAAGCATGAGTGCGGACTTCATGCGAAACTTGTTACTGACAAAAATTGAATCTCATGCCTGAAATCACGCATCTTCAGTTCTTGGAAAGCGAAGCCATTTATGTGCTGCGCGAAACCGCCGCGCAATTCACCAAGCCGGCGCTGCTTTTCTCCGGTGGCAAGGATTCGATCATCATGGCCTGGATGGCGCGGAAGGCATTTCATCCCGCGCGACTCCCCTTCCCTCTGCTGCATGTGGACACCGGTCACAATTTCCCTGAAGCGATGGAATATCGCGACTGGTTCGTGAAAGAGATGAAGGCCGAACTCGTGGTCGGCTCCGTGCAGAAAAGCATCGAAGAGGGACGAGTGCAGGAAGAGAAAGGTCACAACGCCAGCCGCAACAAACTCCAAACCGTCACGCTGCTCGACACCATCGAGGAGAATCAATTTGATGCCTGTCTCGGCGGCGGTCGGCGCGATGAGGAAAAGGCCCGCGCGAAGGAACGCTTCTTCTCGCATCGCGATGAGTTCGGCCAGTGGGATCCTAAGAACCAGCGGCCAGAACTCTGGAACATCTTTAATGGCCGCAAGCATTTCGGCGAACACTTCCGTGTGTTCCCGCTGAGCAACTGGACGGAGATGGACGTGTGGCAATACATCCGGCAGGAAAACATCCCGCTGCCCAGCCTCTATTTCACGCACCAGCGCAAGATCATCGAGCGTCACGGCCAGCTTCTCGATGCCGAGACCGGCATCATCCCGCTCCTTGATGAAGAAAAACCCAAGGTCAAAGAAATGACCGTCCGCTTCCGCACCGTCGGTGACGCCACCTGCACCGGAGCCGTGCTTTCCAATGCAAAGACGCTGGATGAAGTCGTCGCCGAAGTTGCCGCTGCCCGCCAGACAGAACGCGGCACGCGAGCCGACGACAAGCGCAGCGAAACCGCTATGGAGGATCGTAAGAAGGAAGGATATTTCTGATATGGAACAACTCGTCAATCCTACCGAATCCAGTCTTCTCCGTTTCACCACGGCTGGCTCCGTCGATGATGGCAAGAGCACGCTCATTGGCCGCCTGCTTTACGATTCGAAATCCATCTTCGAGGATCAGCTTCTCGCCGTTGAGGAATCATCGAAACGGCGCGGTGACGAGCACGTGAATCTCGCCTTGCTGACCGATGGCTTGCGCGCCGAACGCGAGCAGGGGATCACGATCGACGTGGCGTATCGCTACTTCGCCACGCCCATAAGAAAATTTATCATCGCCGACACACCGGGGCACATTCAATACACCCGCAACATGGTCACCGGCGCGTCCACCGCCGACCTGGCCATCGTGCTGGTCGATGCGCGACACGGCGTTGTGGAGCAGACGCGTCGCCATGCATTCATCGCCTCATTGCTGCGCATCCAGCACATTGTTCTGGCGGTGAACAAAATGGACTTGATGCATTACAGTCAGGAAGTTTTCGACAAAATCGTGGCCGATTTTACGGAACTGACGAAGAAGCTTTACAACCCGGTGCAATTCACGCCGATCCCGCTGAGCGCGCTCAATGGCGACAACGTCGTCACCAAATCGCCTCACATGCAGTGGTTCGACGGCCCCGCTTTGTTGGAGCACCTCGAGACCGTGCACGTGAATGCGGGAGAATCGGACTCGGCAGCGCGCTATCCCGTGCAGTGGGTCATCCGCCCACAGTCGGAAGATTACCACGACTTCCGCGGGTTCGCCGGTCGCGTGGCCAGTGGATCATTCCATGTGGGCGACGAGATTATCGCCTATCCCGCCGGCATGAAAAGCCGCATCACGCACATCCACACGGCGGCAGGTCCGCAGCGCGAGGCGATTCCTTTGTTGAGTTACGCCATTACACTCGCGGACGAGATCGACATCAGCCGTGGAGACTTGATCGCCAAACCGGAGAACCCTTTACAATGCGGCCAGATCATTGACGCCATGATCTGCTGGTTCACGGATAAAAAGCTCAAGCCGCGCGCGCGCTTCCATCTGCGCCACATGACCAATGATGTCCGCGCCAGTGTGACCGACTTGCTCTATCGCGTGGACATCACGACCTTCGAGCGCAGCCAGGAGCAGGCGGAGTTTGGCTTGAACGACATTGGATGCATTCGTTTGCGCACGGCCACGCCTTTGCATTTCGACCCCTACTCACAGAACCGGATCACGGGAAGTTTTGTGCTGGTGGACGAGCAGTCAAATAATACTGTGGCCGCCGGGATGATCCTGCGGGCCGTTGGAGATGCGACCACGGTCAGCGCCGATCAGGAAGTCGCCATCTAATCACTATTTCACTGTGCACTGGACAGCGGCGCTATTTTCCCGTTAAACTATCGGAAACCAACACGCGCATGATCGAACTCCTCGTTTACGCCCCCGGCCTCCGCACAGCGGACAAGCTCATGCTCCTCAGCCACCAGATGGACATGCTGGCTGCCAGATACAAAGTGGATTCGCCCCACGAGATGGTATATTTCGAGATCGACGATCCCGAACGGATTACGCTCCAGCAGATCAACGACATTTTCGAGCACATTGGAATCAAGCCCCGCTTCGTCGGTCAAACTCCCGAGGCCATGAAACAAGGGAATATCACGGACAAGATGGTGCAGTAGCATTCGAGAAGTGACAAAATCGTTCTTGGCATCGCGCTCAAAGGACGCATGATTAGGCCATCATGAAACTCATCATCCTGCTAGCCCGCCTTCTGCTGGGACTCGTCTTCGTCGTTTTCAGCATCAATGGCCTGATGATGCTTTACACTGGGAAAGGCTTTATCCCGATGCCTCCGCAGCCCGATGGCGTAGGAAAAGAATTCACCAAGATTCTTTTCGCCACTGGCTTTCTGAAAGTAGTGAAAGTAATCGAACTGACCGGTGGCCTGTTCGTGCTCAGCGGGCGTTTTCTGAATCTCGGCATCTTCCTGTTGGGACCGATTGTTGTTAACATTTTTCTTTATCACCTGCTCATGGACAAGTCCGGCCTTCCCATGGGGGCGGCGCTGCTGGGACTGACGCTTTTCCTCGCCATCTCTGATTACAAATCGTGGAAAGCGGTGTTGGGCTGAGGCCGCAAACTCCCGTTCAAGTCCATTGCCATGGCCCCCGTCCTCGGATTTCTCCAGACTTATCTCGAACCACGCGTCGGTGCCTGGCTTTACGCGGACTCGTGGATCTGGACGCTGGTCGGTTTCATCGGCGGCGGCTTGTTCAGCGCGCGATTTCTCATCCAGTGGCTCAGCACGGAAAAGCACAAGCGCCTCACGGTGCCCCCCGCATTCTGGTATTGCTCCTTCTGGGGCAGCGTGATCAACACTGTCTATCTGGTGCATGTGGACAAAGCGCCGCTGATCCTGATGAATGCCTTCCTGCCTTTTCTTTACCTGCGCAATCTCATCTACCTCGGGCGCGCTTCCCAGAAGACTTTGCAGGGCTGACCTTTTCTGGAACGGCCGGCTGGTCGAGACTCGCAAGTTTTTCCCGTGTCTCCCTGGTCGAGACATCATCTGCGCCCATCGTTTGTTCAAGAATGGCCAGCGCATCGGTGTAAGATGCCCTGGCCAGATTCGGCTGCTTCAGCGCAAGCCGGCAGTCCGCCACGCTTTTCAAAGACTGACCAGTCAGGAGATGAACTTTGGGGAAGTGTTCGCGGCAAATATCCAGTGCCTCCTGCGCCTGCTTGAGCGCGGCCTCGGCCTGCTTTCGTTTCAGTGAAATGCCTGACTGCACCAGCAACAAATCCACGAGGCGCACACTCTGCGCCGTCTCTTTTTTCAAGATGGCTGCCCTGGCCGATTTCAGGAGCGATTCCGCTTCATTCAGCGCGCCGGTTTGCACGAGAACGGCGGCAAGCTTGGTCTCGTAGTCTGGAATTTTCATGCTGTCCTCGGGCTCTGATTTCTTCGCGACCTCAAGCGCCCGGAGCGCCAGCGGACGGGCCAGTCCCGGTTGGTTTTGTCTCATACAAACAGCAGCAAGTTGGGACAGCGCTCTCGACTGCAAAACGGGATTGCCGCCGGCTTTCTCAGCGAGCACGGAAGTGCGGGCCACGGTCATCGCCGCATCCACTTCTTTCTTTGCCATAAACTGCGCCTCCGCCAGTAATGCGGAAAATTGAAGCGCATCGTCATCGCGTTGGTTGCGTTCAGCATCATAGAGCGCGGTTGTAAAGACCTGAACCGCCTCCTCGTAGCGCCCCATGGACAGCAGCGAAAGCCCCAGTTTCTCCGCGATGCCCATGGCCGTCGCGCCTTCCTGCGCGGCCCATAGCTTCCTTTTTTCCGCATCAAAACGCGAGCGCTTCCAGATGTAATCGAACTGCTTGATCGCATCCTCCAAACGGCCCGCGGCGCGGTAAGCCTCGCCCAGTTCCGCGCGCCGCTCGATGATTTCCAGGTCTTCTTCCTTGAGCGCTTTCAGTGCCACCGAGAGCGATTTCTCATAAAGCTCCACCGCCATCTTGTAATCGCCCGCCTGAAATGCCGCCGTGCCGTCATCACGGAATGACTGGGCGCAAAGCGATCCGGCGCCGACGATCCCTGCCGTCAGCCTTGCAAAAAGCATCCATCGTGTTGCGCACCTCACCCGCCTTGCATGTCCTGTTTTCTGCAAAGTCGCAAGCCAAACTTCACCAGATGCTTTCAGTGAGCCGTCCTTGAATTCCGCAACTCACAGGCTTTCACTGGCGTTTCTTCTTTATGCAGCGCCACAGAAATCTCACAAGCGCCGTCATCGTCGCCTTGATGATGGCTGCTCCTTTGCATGGCGCTGACATCCGGGACTTCGCCGCAACGCCACATCTTTACTGGCAGCGTCCGCCGCAGGATCGTTTCACTCATCTCTATAAAAAAATTCAAGATGGCTCGGTGAAGCTGGATGCTGCCAGTGCAAATGCTTACCTCGCCAGTCTCTTGCGCGCGCTGGAAATTCCTGTCACCTCGCAGTTGCTCGTCTTCTCGGTTACCAGTTTGCAGAGCAGCCTCATTTCCCCCGCCAACCCGCGCGCTCTTTATTTCAATGAGGACACTTATGTCGGCTATGTGCCCGGTGGTCGCATTGAGATCGCCTCATTTGATCCCCAACTCGGCGGCATCTTTTATATCTTCGATGTGCCACTAGGCTCGCAAGCGCCCGCAGCCGATCGCTCGCAGCGCTGCTTCAACTGCCACGCCGGTTCTTTCTCGCATCACGTTCCCGCCTTGTTCGTCGAGTCCGTCATTCCGGGCGACAACGGTGGCCCGCTGGACGCGTATCGTCGCGATTCCAACGGCCACGGTGTTCCCTTTGCCGAGCGTCTCGGCGGCTGGCATGTCACCGGTGCACCGCAGTCCTGGCCGCATCATGGCAACACTTTGGGTAATTATTTCCAGGGCCAGCTCACCACGCGCCCCAATCCACCGGGCGCACAATTCGACCTGAAAAAATATCTCGTGCCCACCAGTGACATCCTGCCGCATCTTCTGCATGAGCATCAAGTTGGCTTCACCAACCGCGTCGTCGAGGCCGTCTATCAAACGCGTGCCCGCCTTGACGCATCGCAAAACAAACTCACGCCCGCCGATGTCACCGCACTCGATGAACTCGCCTCCGGCCTTGTGCGCTATGTGCTCTTTGCCGATGAAGCACCGCTGCCCGCACCCGTGAAGGGCGATGCAGACTTTATGAAGGTCTTCCTGCAAAATCGCAGAGCCGCGCTTGGTGGAGCCTCGCTGCGCGATTTTGATTTGCGCGACCGGCTCTTCAAAAATCGTTGCAGCTACATGATCGACTCCAGCCTCTGGGATGGAATGCCCCCGCTCCTGAAACAAAGCTTGTATGCAAAAATGTGGAGCGCTTTGCAAGATGATACCCATGATCCCGTCTCTGCCCATCTTCCCGCGCCGGAGCGCCGCGCCATCCGCCAGATCATCAAGGAGACCAAGCCCGGCTTGCCCGGATGGTGGAAGTGAACGTTGCTTTTGTCTTTGCATCGCCGCCCGCATCATGTTTGATGAACGGAATCCACTCCACTTATGGCAGAACCCGTCCGAAGGCAGTTTAAACGTGTGCTCTTGAAACTCAGCGGCGAGGCGCTGCGTGAAATCGGGAGCCATGACAATATCTCCCCGCCCATTGTGGAGAACATCGCCACCCAGATCAAGGCCGCACATCAAAATGGATTGGAGGTCGCGGTCGTCGTTGGAGGGGGAAACTTCTGGCGCGGCGTCAGCGCCAGCAATCGCGGCATGGAGCGCGCCACCGCTGATTACATGGGCATGCTCGCCACCGTGATGAACTCCCTCGCCGTGCAGTCCATGCTGGAAGCCATGGACGTGCCCACGCGTGTGCAAAGCGCGATCGAAATGAAGAACGTCGCCGAGCCGTTCATCCGCCGCGTGGCCATGCGCCATCTGGAACTCGGCCGCGTGGTCATCTTCGGTGGCGGCACCGGCAATCCCTTCTTCTCCACCGACACCACCGCCGCCCTCCGCGCCAGTGAGATCAATGCCGACGTCGTTATGAAGGCGACCAAAGTGGACGGCATTTACGACAGCGACCCGAACAAAAATCCGCAGGCCAAACGCTACGAAACCGTCAGCTATCAGGAGTGCCTCACCCGCCAGCTCAAGGTGATGGACGCCACCGCCTTCAGCCTCTGCCAGGAAAACAACATGCCCATCGTGGTGTTCTCCATGAACGAGCCGGGCAACATCCATCGCGCCCTCGTCGGTGAACCCATCGGCACCCTCGTGACCGCTTAATATTTCCTCCTTCGTCCCTCATCCTTCATCCCTTCCCAGCCATGCCCCACAACAAAACCATCCAAGTCGCCACCGAGGCCATGACCAAGGCCGTCGAGCACGCCATCCATGAATTCGCCGCCGTGCGCACCGGCAAGGCCAATCCCATGCTTGTCGAAAACTTAGACATCCATGTGCAAAGTTACGGCAGCCAGATGAAGCTCAAGCAGCTCGCCATGATCTCCACGCCTGAGCCGCGACTCATTCGCATTGAGCCATTTGATCCCGCGACCATCAAGGACATCGAACGCTCCATCAACGAATCCAGGCTCGGCCTTAATCCATCCGTCGAGGGCAAAGTCATTCGCCTGCCCGTGCCGGAACTCTCCACCGAACGCCGCACGCAAATGGTGAAAACCATCAAGCAAATGGCCGAGGAAGTTCGCGTCCGGGTTCGCTCCGCGCGTCGCGATGCGCTGGAAGGCTTGAAAAAGCTGGAGAAAGATGGCCTCATCACCGAAGACGACCTGCGCCGCTCAGAGAAGGAAGTGCAAACCATTACCGACAAGAAGATCGCCGAGATCGACCAGCACGTGGTCTCGAAGGAAAAAGAAGTGATGACCGTGTGACAAAGTCCAGCAGCCCTGCTACTTTTGGCAACAGTATGACGCTTACCGCCATTCTCATGCCAGATGAAGTCAGCGGCTATGTGGCGCTGAACCCTGAAACCGGTAGCGCCTCTCAGGGCGAGACCGTGCAGGAAGCCGTGGCCAATCTCCGCGAAGCCACGGAACTCTACCTGGAGGTGTTTCCAAAGAAGGCATCGGTTGCGCCTCTTTTCACCACGTTTGAAATAAGGCCCCATGCCGAAAGTGCCGCGCATCTCAGCCCAGCAGGCGCTTAAAGCTTTCCACCGGCTGGGGTTCCAAATGGTCCGTCAGCGTGGCAGCCACATGGTTCTGCAATGTGAGGACCGTGGCTGCGTCCTGCCCAATCATCGTGAGCTGAAGCCCGGCACGCTTGCGTCCGCCCCCAAACAGGCAGGGATCAGCTTGGAAGACTTCATCAACGCCCTCTAAAATGTTTGCCGCCACCGAACTTCTCGACCTGCAACGCACCGCGCACAGCGCGTTGTTCGTGACTAACGAACCGGCTTGGGGCGCACTGACACGCATCGCTGGTTATTTGCGGTTAAATCTCCAGCCCGCCATCCACGGCGACGTGCACCCGAGAGCCACGGTCGGTGAAAATGTTTTTATCGGCGAAGGCACCATCGTCGAACCGGGCGCATACATCAAAGGCCCCGCGTGGATCGGAAAAAACTGCGTGGTGCGCAGTGGATGCTACATCCGGGAAAATGTCATTACCGGCGACGGCTGCGTCTTGGGCAACTCCTGCGAATTCAAGAACTGCATTCTCTTCGATGAATGTGAAGTCCCGCACTTTAGCTATGTCGGCGATGCCATCCTCGGGCACAAAGCCCACCTCGGCGCGGGCGTGATTCTCTCCAATGTGCGGCTCGACCGCAGAGAAGTCATCGTGAAGCACGGCACGGGCCGCATCCCCACCGGCTTGTTAAAATTCAGCGCCATCATCGGCGATCATGCTGAGATCGGCTGCAACAGCGTCATCAGCCCCGGCAGCATTATTGGTCACCACAGCATCATCCATCCCCTCACCAGCTTCTCCGGCGTGCTGCCGGAGAATACGGTGTGGAAGGTGCGCCAGCATGGTGAAGCTGTGCCGCGCGCAGCATTATGATGTGCGTCAAGCCGCCACCAGCGCAGCATCGCGCACATAGGCGCGATACATGGTCGGCGATTCAACGGTCATGAGGCGACCCGGGCAAACTGCGTGTAGTATTGTGAGAGTGTTGCATATCTCCGTATCAGACGGTCATGGTCAGCCTGACTGCCGCCAATAAGATACGGGAGTTCGTCGATACAGGCGGCGGCTCGGTTGGGGTTTGAAAGCAATGGCAGATGCCGTTCAAGTGCCGTTCGCTCTTTCATGCTTAATGACGGCACATCAAGCAAATGAACTTTCTTACCATCAAGCGATGAGAGATCCCAGTCCTTGAATGCTTCGAAGACGCGTCTGTCGCATACTGTATCCCCAAGCTGAACTTGACTGTCAGGTGCAGGAACATTCATGACTACGCCCATCAGAGAGAACATGCGAGTCTCGTCTTTGTAAAAGTTGGATACCAAAGGCTGAAAGTATCTTGGCAGCGGAGGGCTGAGTTCGTCACGCACTGCCGAAACGATCATGTCCGAGAGGATGCCACAATAGCGTGCACCTTCAAGGAAGTCGTCAGGAACCAGCTTCTCCGGCGTAAGATCGCCAAAGTCGTTGCGAAACTTTGCGTAAATTCTCTGCCATTCGTCCTCGTTGGCCACACCAGGAAGTTTATCCTTCCACTCTCCCCTCACTGTGATGCGGAGCATCGATCCACTCGATACCTTTGTCGCCAAGTAAACAAAATCGGAAAGCTCCTCTTTCCCAAAATTAAGATAATCGAGCCAGATAATCTCTTTGCCGCTCGGAGTGTATTTGTCGCGGAAGAAACGATGCGCCTTACAATTCGTAAGTTCAAGATATTCATTGTTAACAAAGCGGTGAAATTCTTGACGGCGGAATGTTTGCTTGTCTTCTTCAAGTGAAATTAACCTCATCTCCGGAAAAGAAGCATGGACGCGTTTCATGTCTTCCAAGAATGGGCCTCCGAATCCGATGTAGCAGTATTCGCTGTCCGCTCCAAACAGGGCTACGCCCCGCCGGATCGTCTCAACCATTACAGCGCGATCTGCGTCTTTGTTGACTTTAAGGTTGTATGCCGGATGGCGCATCTTCAGCGATTTGCTTTCTTAAGAACCTGCTCGAAGCACGTTTCGCCAACAAAAGCTGCTTTCGCGTCTTCATCATCCAGCAAGTATTCGGCAACAGCTCGGACATCTTCCTTCGGGCGCGCAAATCGAATCCAAACCGGCCTATCAGGCCTCTCAGGCTCGGGAAGGGCTGGTTTTGATATGAAGCCACCAGCACCACCGCGATTCGGCTTCATCATGCTCTTTGCCTTGGCACGCAACTCATCCAAGCCGAGAGGCTTGATGTCATCTGAGCGCAATAGTTCACGAGACTTTTCGGTCTCTCCCTTCCACTTGTTTGTGCTGTCGATGAAGATGCGCAGTCCGTCCTTCATCACGTTTTTGACCTCGGCATACAGCTGCTTCTCGGTATCTAGGCCGCGCTTAGTCGTTGTGGTAGGCAGCTTGGAGGCGTCGTCACTTTCAAAGACGACGAGACCTCTGATGGCATTGAATTGGCTATGGAATCTAGGAATGGGTTTATCGCCCCATCCTGTCAGGAATGTCTTGTCGCAATACGCAACAACCCGGTGATTGCAGAGCACAGTCCAGCCGGAATGTTCCGACTTCCAGTTTTCTTCATCATTTTCATCATCGTCTGAATCTCGCTTCGATGGAGGCGGCGAATAGAATCCGACGGTCAAGAATACATGGACACCGTCTTGGGTCGTTTCCCAAAAAAAGGCTTCCACGCCCTGTCCGCCACACTGTCCTGAAACAAAAGGTCGATAGGCTTTCCAATGACCAGCTCGCCGTTTATGGAAACCTTGAAGCCTTGTTTGATGATGTATGCGTAGTGTTCGCCGATTAATCTGCGGAGATTCTTTAAAAATTCTGGCAGGCCGACGCTAAAAGCGTGCTGAACCTCTTTCCGCAACGAGGTGACGGTAACGACCGTTCCATCTTGAAGAAAGTGTTCGGACGTGCCCTTAACAGGTAGCTTCCAGCTGTTGCTCGCCATCCACTCTTTAGTGAAAGGAACTTCGCAAGAAAGGGCGCCGCTTTGTGTCGCGACTTTGGCCTCTTCACCAATCTTGTAAATCGCTCTTTTCATCCCAATCCCATAAATACCTACTGTGGCTAATCCGCTATCCCAACCGTTAAGCGGTCTCCCATGCATGAACGCATACTCCAGCTTGGTCTCCGGAATGCCACCGCAGTTGTCTCTTATGGTGAACTGCCTATTGGATAATTTGATCTCTGCATGAAATCCGTCGAATTGTCGGCCCGTGTTCCTTTGATTCCTTCTTGTGCGAAGGGCTCCGTCGACGCAGTTGTCGTGGCCTGCTCCCTGAAGTGGGACGGATCATAAATGTAGTTCCAGCGTCCTTGGTTGGTTGATGTCACACTGTTCTCTCACGCTGTCAAACGGAGCGAA
>JAYVZW010000050.1:0-7691 GCA_043783015.1 Verrucomicrobiota bacterium | reverse complement strand
TCGAGCCACCGGTTTTTTCCAGCCCTGAAAAGATCAAGGCGTCGGCGTTGGCGAAGGTGGTGTTTCCAGTGAAGGTCATGACGTTGCTTAGCGTCACGGCAGTGCCGTTAGTTTTCAGAGTGGCTGTCCCAAGGGAAAGGGCACCGGAGCCGACAGCAGTGTTACTTCCCAACACCGTCGTGCCCGCGCTCAACTTCACCGCGCCGGAGAATGTGTTAGCACCCAGCAGCGAAAGTGTGCCGGTGCCGCTTTTCGTCAAACCGCCGCTTCCGCTGATGATGCCATTGATGGTATCAGCAAAGGCTCCGTTGATGGTGAGAAGGAATCCGCCATTATTTATGTTGCCGTTGAAAACCAGATTCCCGCTGGACGCATTCCATGTTTGGTTTCCGCCCAAAATGATGGCGTTGTTGATGGTCTCGGTGTTCACGCTGCTGTTGGTGATGCCGGATTTAATCGTGTAAGTGCCCGCTCCACCAAGCGTGAAGGCGGATGCCGTGCTGTTGAATGTGATGGTGGCCACTGTCTGAGACGTGGCGAGTTGGGGCGCCAACGAAGTGGTGCCCGCGAAGATGAGCGTGTCTCCCGACACCGGAGCCTGCGCGGAGCTCCAGTTTCCAGCGGTGGCGATATTGCCGTCGCCCGCGAGGCCTGTCCACGTCAGTGTTGCTGCACGAAGTTGGATGGGGCAAAGCGTCCAGCAAAAAACGAGCAAGATCGTGAGCGTAATCTTGAACCAGCGGGGAGCGATGTTCTGCCGAGCGACGCCGGGACCGATCCCCGATCCGGGAGTTCGCCCTTTTCGGGAGCTCATGGGCCAGATAGGAAAGCTAAAATGGAGGCCGAATGGGTCGTAAGCGGTTGCGTCTCTGGCAGGCTCAAGGCCGCCCTCGTTAGCAAACAGATGACAATCAATACGATACATTCACGCGCCCAACGTTTAATTGAAGGGCTCACGGGATAGGAATGGGATGGAGCAAATACCACTAGTTAATTATAGTGGTTATTTAAATTCTAGCAAGTATATTATTTAGTCATCTAAAGTAATTTATCTCCACTCTCGAAACTTTACCAGCACCGGGGGGCTTTGCGGAAATCTTACCGCGGGGCGCTCGTCATTGACGCAACCATTTCCGCCTGCTCAGCCGCCGCGAGCTATTCAAGATAAGTGCCGCGTTGACACTGAGCGTTTCGGCACCAAAGCAAATGATCGGCTATCAGTCAGTTTTTTACCTCATGAATTTTATCTTTTGTCTCGTCAGCTTGCTCGGCGCATTTCTTCTGTTTCAAGTCCAGCCGGTCATCAGCAAATTCATTCTGCCGTGGTTCGGTGGCAGCCCGGGTGTGTGGACGACGTGCATGTTGTTTTTTCAGATCATGCTTTTCGGGGGCTACACTTACTCGCACTTTCTCGCGCAACGTCGTCCGCGTGTGCAGGCTTTGATTCATATCGGTCTGCTTCTCGCAGCGGCGGCATTGTTGCCCATTGTGCCCGATTCTTCACTCAAGCCCAGTGGTGCTGAAGAGCCTGTGGGGCGAATATTGTGGCTGCTTCTGCGAACGGTTGGTCTGCCGTATTTCATCTTGTCCGCAACCAGCCCGCTGGTGCAGGTCTGGTTTTCGCATCGGTTTCCGCAACGTAGTCCGTGGCGATTGTATTCGCTGTCGAATGTCGGCTCTCTCAGCGCGCTGCTGACTTATCCGGTGCTGGTCGAGACCCGCTGGGATGTGGTGACACAGACGCATATCTGGTCGTGGGCCTTTGTCGTATTCGCCGTGCTTATGGGCGCGCTGGCTTGGACCAACCAAAAGCGCGACAACAAAGCAACGCCGGAGGGGGATCTGCATCCACAATCGAAAACTCACGGAGAGAAACCCACCTGGCTGCGACGACTGTTGTGGCTGCTGCTTCCGGGCTTTGCCTCGCTTGTCCTGCTGGCCACGACCAATCATGTCTGCCAGGACGTGGCGGTGATACCCTTCCTTTGGGTGGTGCCGCTGAGCCTCTATCTCGTTTCCTTCATCATCTGCTTCGATCACCCTCGTTGGTATGTGCGCGGTGCCTGGGCATTGCCCGCAGTGGTGCTGGTCTTCCTTGCGTCCGGTCTGAGTAAAATACCGTGGCCGGTGGGATCGCTCTTGCACGAGCATGGTTTTATCACAGACCTTTCGATTTATTTCGGCGCGATGTTTTTGCTGTGCATGGTCTGCCACGGCGAACTGGCCCGGCGGAAACCCGGCACAAAATATCTCACAGAATATTATCTTCTCATGTCTGCAGGCGGCGCACTCGGCGGGCTGTTGGTAAGCTTGGTTGCTCCGCAGATTTTCAAGACCTTCCTCGAGTGGTCCATCGCGCTCCTCGTTGGCTTTGCACTGGTGATCGGGGTGGCATGTGTCGGTTTGATGCCCAAGTGGCGCGGTGCCAAGGCCGTCACCTGGTATGCGGTGTGGCTCTCCATTGGCGTGACCGGTTTGTGGATGATGCAGAGCTGGGAGTTCAAACGGGAGACACCGCTGGAGCGCACTCGCGACTTCTACGGCGCGCTGACCGTCGCCGAGGAGCGACACAAAAAGATCGGTGACGTGATCCGCTACTTCATATGCGGCGGCACTTTGCACGGGATGCAGAACACCTCGCCGGAACACAGGCGCGATGCGCTCGCTTACTACGGTCCGGAGACCGGAATCGGAATTGCGTTGACGGCATTGAAATCAAAGCCTGGCGCGCGCGTCGGAATTATTGGCATGGGGGTCGGGGCAGTAGCGTGCTATGCGGAGCGCGGACAGACCTATCGCTTTTACGAGATCAACCCCAACGTCGTGCGCATTGCCCAGAAGTGGTTCACATTCACCCAGGATTTGGAAGACCGGGGCGCAAAGTTTGAGCTGGCGCTGGGCGATGCGCGATTGTCGCTCGAACAAGAGCCTCCGCAGGCGTTCGACGTGCTGCAACTCGATGCCTTCAGTGGCGACTCGGTGCCAGTGCATCTGCTCACGCGCGAGGCGTTCGCGCTCTATCTGCGGCATTTGAAACCGGACGGCATCATTGTGATTCACATCACGAATCACTTCCTCAATCTCGCGCCGGTCATGGAGCGCGCCGCGCAGGAGTTCGGCCTGCACACGGTGCGCATCGCCACCACTGTCCCCGAAAAGCTGAACAACGGACACTATTCAGCCGATTACATCCTGCTGACTCGCGATGAAAAATTCATTGCCACCCATCCTCCGGTCGTTCCAGCTTTCGCCAAAAAACTGGACGTGCCACTATGGACAGATCACCGGCACAATCTGTTCCAGATTTTGCAGAAGCATTGAAGCTGGGATCAAACAGACTCGACTTGAGAATGATCAATCGAGGCAGAGCCAGCGTTTTAAAGCTGCGTTGATTTCCTGCATTTGAATTAAATTCAAATCAACCAAATGCCGGATAAACTTTGCGGTAGGCACAGCCAACAACCCTTGGAGATTGAAGCTGCCCGGCTTCAATGCCGGAATTCGCAAAGCGACCCCGTATTTCGATCCATGGGAGGATGTTGTGTGAGGAACCACGGCAACGAGTGCATAATCCGCATCGCCCAATGCCGCGCTGACAACAAGAACGGGCCTGACTTTGGCCGCCATTCCGAGATCAGCCAGACATACTTCACCACGAACGGGTTCCCGTTTCATGCGGTCTTTTCCCCGTCAAGAAGGGCGAAAGCCTCAGCCGCCGCCGAAGCCTGATCTTCATCACTCCACAGGCCGTAGTCATCGTCCATGAGAATGCCACCTCCCTTGGAGCGACGCACGTGACGCAGAGCCGTTTCCACATGAAACAGTTCTTCGGCAGTCAATTCTGGAAGTGCGGCCTCGATTTCAGCAATGGTGCTCATAACAGGAAATCATACGCTTGGTAAGCGTGCTTACCAAGTTCATTTTGCCACACCTGTGGATGAAAGGCGGGGCACCAAATATGATAGCCTATTTTTTCTTTCCCTTACGATCCTTCTTGTCTTTGTCCCACTCCTGCTCGGCAACGATTTTGTTCGCCGCCGCCGCAGGAGCGAAGTCTGCAGGAATGCGTTTGAATTTGACGAGATATTTCAAGGCAATGTCGAGCTGGAGCACATCGTGTTTGTAAGATTCAATTTTCTCCGAACTCGCCTTGACGACTTCATTGAGAAACGCCGTAGCTGACTTTTCCGCTTCCGCGAGCGTGGCCGCATCCGCTTCATAAGTGAGGGATTCGAGCTGCCGGAGAAGTTTCGCCTGGCCCTGGAGTTTCGCGGCGTCGTCGCGGATGGTCTTGGCGATCTCCTTGCGCTTGGCCGTGGTAGCCTCGGCACTCAAGGGGCCGTCGGTTCCGCCCTCGACTGAACGGAGCGGCAGCGGGCGATACCAAATGTTGCGGTAGCGGACGGGGTTGCCGTGATCCTGAAGTTTGAGCGGTCCTTTTTCGGGGAAGGGGCCGGGGACGGTGCGCGTCTTGTGACCGGTGCCGCCTTCGATCTGCGTGTGATCTTGCGTGAGCACGCCATTGACGAAGACGGTGACGTAACCGGGATCGAGCACCTTGTCGCCGTCATAAACGGGACGGCGGAAGATGATGTCATAGACTTGGAAAACGCCGGGAGGCCGCAGGGCGTTGGCCAGCGGCGGGTTCACTCCATAAACCGAGGACGCCATGCCATCCGCGTAACTGGGATTGTTGTAATTATCCAGCACCTGAACTTCCATTTTGCCCATGAGAAAGATGCCGCTGTTTCCGCGACCTTGGCTGTCGCCTTTCACCTCGCTAGGTGCGGCCCATTCCACATGGAGCTGGCAGTCGCCGAATTCTTCTTTCGATCGGACATAACCGGAGCCGGGAACACACTGAAATGCGCCGTCCTTGACGATCCATTTGGTCCCTTCATCCGGTTTCTTGTCAGACACCCATTTGGCGAGATCAGCCTCGCTGCCGCCGAACAAAATGATGGCGTCCGATGGCGGCTGACCCGGCTTCTCCGGCGTGCTAAATGTGCCGGGAGTGACGAGTTTCGGTTGCGGACGGTTCTGGTCATGGATGGCCCAAGGATGATGCTCATCGGGCGCATCACCGTAGAAAGGGGAGCCGGTGGGGCCTTCGGAGCGGGCAGATGCGACAAGTCCAAGCAGGACACTGAGGGAGGTGAACAGGGTGCAGGTATTCATGGGATTAATCTGGTAGGCGGAACTCAACGAAGCGGCAAGGCGCTTTTATGCAGAGAATTTTGCCGATGACGTCAGAAGCGTCAGGACCAGAGTTGGGAGAAGCTTCCCCAAAGGAGTATGTTCAGGGCCGCGCGACTGCAAACGGTTCAACTACCGTTATCGTTGCGGCTTTGCATAATGATAACCTGCTCATTAGACGATTTAATTATTTGGGCAGTTTTGAAGCAGTCAAAGTTTGAGCTCCAGAGTTCGTTCCCTGCATGGGAGCATCGGCCAATGGTAAAACGAACGACTCGCGCAGTCCTCCTTCGAAAAGCAATTCGAGGTGAGTGTCCGATACACGCCATCTTCCATTTTGGGTTGAGACAAACTTTCCATTGGGTTTTAACTCTCGAAGACGAATATGGTTGCCCGGATAGGTTACAGCCCATACGCCAGCGAAGTCTGCCTGTTGTTTCGGAGTGGGCGTGGGGTCCACGACGCGCCTTTTGGGCAATGGCTTCGATCCCCCGTCAAGGTGAGTCCATTCTACTGGGCCACAGGACCAGAAGGTGACTCCACCCATACCCATCATGCCCCCGCCCATGCCAGAGGGGTTGTTTGGATCGAAAGCCGTGATGAGCTTACGCAACTCGTTCTCGCGGGTATCAGAGAGAGACTCCCCCAGCCTACGAGCAATGACCGCAAAGCCGACGGCACGACCTGTCTTGAATGCTACCACTATCTCGGCATCAGCCGAGTAGTAACTCATTTGGGTCTTTGGGTGAAACGGGTCTTTCTGGGAAGTCCACCCCTTGAGGATGTCATTAACCTCGGAAGGCGTGCTGCCGACTACAGGTTTCTTCTCCGTAATTTCTCCTGAGCACGGCATGTAAGACAGTAGGAGGGACAAGATGCCGGTAATAAGCTTTGTGCCGTTCATGGGAGGAGGCGATCGAAGTCTCTTAGACCATATGGCTGTGTCCAAGTTTGTGCAAGCAAACGATAGTGCAGCACGATACTTTGAAATAAGGCGTGGTGTGCTGATCGTATGTGTGTCGCATGCTTCCGAAACCAAGGCGGAAAAAGCTTGCATCCAAGTAGTAAGTTCAGGGCCGCTCGACCGCCAATCGTCGACAACCGTTATCATAGCAGGTTCGCGCAATGATAACCATGTTCATTAGGCCCTTCGTTGACGGTTATTTTAACCTCACGGCATTGAGGTCAGTGCTTCTGTGCCGCCAGATTATGGGTAGCTGCCGACGTGAGCAGGCTCAAATTTTTCTCTGCGAACAACGTCATGAACATTGATCGCTTCCTCCCGCGCTGCGGGATGATATTCGACAGACATCATGCGCGAGGCGCACGAGACGCAATTTTCTGGCGCGCTTCGGAGAATGCAGAATCAAATTCCTCCTGGGAAAGAAGCTTCACTTTCCGGGATTCGATTTCATCTACACGGTTTTTGATTTGAACATCCCAGTCGGCTTCTATCTCTGCAATGTTTTGATCAGCAGGAGCAGTCGAATCAAGGTCGAGTTCGAGCACTCGAACCAAAGTTTCGCGCTCGTCATACGGAAGCTGGCTGGCTTCTTTGCGGATGCGTTCCACGGTGGCGGTCATGGTCAGATGACAGCGGACGAAGCTAGGGTGGTCAATGGCGCGACTGCTGGGTTCGCACGGCTCTACTTTGGAACGGCAGTGAACCGGCGATTCTTTTTGTGTGCAAATCATCCGGGCATGGTTTTCACTGCCGCCATGCCCGACGACCCGCGCGACCTCGACCTGCTCACCATCCGCCAGCTTAAGCAGGTGGCAGAAGCGCAGCCGCAGCCGTATCGCATCCACGCGCAAGTGGACACGGTCACGCAGAAGGACACGCAGCAGGGAAAGCCTTATCTGGAGTTCAAACTGACCGACGGCACGGAGTCGCTGACTTGGCGGGTGTTCGACGGCAACCCGCTGTTCAATGACGTGGTCGCATTGAAGCGCGGCGATTGGATTGAAATCGCGGCGCAATGGATAGACACCGGCAAGTTCGGACTGGAACCGAAGAATCCCGCGCTGCGTCCCCTAACGGATGACGAAGTCCAGGCGATGCTCAGCGGCGATGAAGAAACTCGCGAACGGCAGCGCACGGACTATGAGACGATCTCGGATTTCGTCTCGCAGACCGCCGATCCACGACTTCGCGGCCTGTGCCAGCTTTTTCTGAATCAGCATGGTGACCGGTTCAAGCGCGCCGCCGCTGCTCGCGATTACCATCATGCGCGGCGCGGCGGACTGGTGGAGCACGTTGCGCAAATGATGCGTTGCGCGGTGAAAATCTGCGAGGCTTATCCCTCACTGAATCGCGACCTGATCGTCGCGGGTGTGCTATTTCATGATTGCGGAAAGCTTTGGGAGAACAACTACGCGGAACAAAGTTTCTCCATGCCCTATAACCTCCACGGCGAAATGGTCGGGCACATCGCGCTGGGACTGGAGCTGGTGAACAAACTCTGGCGGCAGCTCATGGATGCACCGGAGGCCGC
>JAYVZW010000049.1:0-2564 GCA_043783015.1 Verrucomicrobiota bacterium | reverse complement strand
ATTAGGACGCTCTTTAAGTGGTCCACTTGACTACGTAAGAGACTGCCAGCGGGCGGAAAATCACTTTGGTGCCGCAAGGATACTTGGCCTCGTGTCATTTGCGATGCCACTCCGAGGTGGTATGCCCGCTCTGATGAACCGGGAGCGTCTTGCGAAGCTCGTTTACATACAATCCAATCTTCTCGAAGGGTATCATGACCAAACCAGGAATTATCTTGAAAACGGGCGCATCCTTGGAAATGCGAAAATTCATCTTGCCTGAATCCGCGAATTGGAAGTCATCCATCGACAGGGAGAAATTATCGCGCACGGTTACGACTTTGAAATGCTCAGGCTTGCCGCGCAGTTCCGCCTTCTTATCAGTGCCGATCACTATGTTGCGCTCAAGGATGCAGCCGTTGGGCAGTTCGGGGTGATTCTGTAACAGATTCACCAGCGTGGGGTATCGGCTGCTCCACGGTGCCTGATCCACCTTGATCTTATTGAAGTCACGCAACATGCCGGAGTCCTTGTCATATTTACGGCCAACACCGCGCGAGTCGATACCAAAGCCACCGGGACATTCGATGGCGATATTTCCGCGCATGATGTTGTCATGCCCGCCTCCGATGGCTGCTCCCGTGCCCATGCGATACATGATGTTTCCTTCGAGCACATCGCCGCTGTCGCCATCGTCGAGGTAGATGCCCAGTGCATGCGCAGTGTGATGGATGAAGTTGTGCCGCAGCACATTACCGTAGCTGGTCCAGCCGTTGTTGGTATAAAAGCCTCCGAGATCGTCGGACTCGACAAGGAAGTCATGCACCTCGTTGAATTCGATGCGGTGATCATTGCCGCCATAGAGCACCGCCGCATGTGGTGAGTCGTGAACCAGATTGTGCGTCACGACGCAGCCACAGGCATAGCCCGCATCGTTCGCGCCCAGGCCGATGCCGGGCGACCATATTTTCTTTCCCAACGCGTAGTGATGAATGTGATTGTTGTCCGCGATATGGCCGCACGGCGTCAATGAATCACGATCACCCCCGCCAAGAAGGATGCCGCCATGGCCGAGCGTATGCAGATCACAGTTTTCGACGCGGTGATTGCTGCCGCCCTTGACCACCACGCCGTTTTTGCCAATGCAGTTCAAGGTGCAACCTGTCACGACACAGGCTTTACCGTCCGTGACCTCGATGCCGTTGCCCAGGGCGCCTTTTAAAACCAGGCCGCGCAAGGTGATGTCTGCCGCGTCCTTCAGCCGCACGATCGGGCCATCGAAATCAGCAAGCGTGATGCTGCCCTTCGCCAGATCGTCAGGGGGCCAGAAAAAGAGCATGCCTGTCTTGAAATCGACCGCCCATTCACCCTTTTGATCAATCTCCTCCACCAGGTTGATGACACGCCACGGTTCCGTGCCTGCCCCGGCCGGGCCGGCATACTTCGAGCCGATGCCGCCCGGAACAGGGGCCGCGAGCGCCATGGATTTCCCGGTCAAATCAAGCGACTTCACACGCACGCTCTCCCAATCCCAGGCCACGCGCCAGAAGCCCGCAAGCCAGAGCTGACCCGCATCCGCTGCGGCCTTCCAGCGAGCCGGACGATCTCCTTCATACACGAAACTGCCGGGCCTCTTGCCCGCCGCGCCGGGATCATCACCGCGATCCAGCACTTGCTTCATCCTTGCGTTGTGATCATTCGGCCAGCGAGAAAGGGGCAGCCAGGCATCATTAAAAAAGACCTGCAACAGTCCCCCGCCATCATTAAAGCGATCCGGGAAGGTCTTGATGTGCTTCAAGCCCAGCACCGCCAGATCAAGCTGCCAGACGTGCCCCAACGCTTCAGGTGAGAGTCTTGCATCTGTGCATTTGGTAAAGGATGAGGGCTTTACATGCATCGCGGCATCAAGCACAACCTTCCCATCATGCTCTGCACGGAAAATTAAACGTCTGTCTGCGGCGGTAAGGTCCAGCGTTTGTGAAACAGGATAGACACCATCGGCGATCCAGACCGTGACTGGCTCCGCGCCCTGCCCCGATTGGTGGCTTTCGCGCACGGCATCACGCGCGCGCATTAGCGTGGCGAACGGTTGTTCCCGGCTGCCGGCATCGGAATCTTTGCCGCCTGATGCAACAAAAAATTGAATACCGTTCACCGCCTCTGCTCCAGACAATCTCGTGTCCAAGTATCCCGTCAACGCAACAAGACCTACCAGTGCGTGGAGTGGATTGACCAGGTTATAAATTTTCATCCGTTGCAACATGAATGGGTGATCAAACAAAAGATGGCGATAAGTCCGCCCTTTTCACTTTGGAGTCAATCTGCGACGATCAATCATATCTAAAAATTACCGATGCCCCCAGGTCTTGGTCCGCTACAACCCGGAGCCAGTAAGCTGCGAAAGCATCAGGAAATTTGTGCTCCAGCTTTTCACCAGCCTTTACGGTGAATGAGGCGGCGGGGATCCACTGACCGGTGCCGGAAATGTCAGCTTCAATTCGGAAGTTCACGACGTCACCGCCGTTGTGTGAAAGGGTCACCGACTTGTGATCATAACCGGAGGCGAGATAGGGATCGCTCGGTTC
>JAYVZW010000048.1:0-2569 GCA_043783015.1 Verrucomicrobiota bacterium | reverse complement strand
TTCCGGAGGTGTGTTGTTTGGCGTTTTGGTCATGGGCTGGCTCTACGGTGCGAGCATGATGGATGCCTGGCGCGCCGCGCGTTTGCGTAACGCCGCCGCCCAAATGGTCTGCAAAATAATGCCGGAGAACAACGCGTTCGTCGCCAGCGTTTCAGGTAACTACAAACTTACCCGTAACAGCGTGGAGTCACTGGTCCGAAATGGTCTGCTGAAGAATCCTCCGATGCGCGACACCCGGCTGCTCAGCGTCCTCAAAATGCATACTCGCGCCCTGGGGCCCGAGCGTGCGTTCACCAACCGTCTCTGGAAAGAAAATGGTCGCTGGTTTTGCGAGGGCTATGCGTCACTTCCATTATCTCTTCGCCCTGCGGACGGCATTCTATTTGCCTATCGCGTGCCCGGCGAGGATTGGACCGTCTGGGGATTTACCCAAGGGGATGGACCTCCGCAATATCTTCCCTCGGCCATGGGTAAGGACCTTTGGGGCATTGTCATCAAATCTCGTTTTTGGCCGTCCGAGTTCATGTGTTTCTGGGAGGGCAAACCCACCATCATCGTCGATCCGCCAGCCGGAGCAGAAATTTCGTTGTGGGCCATGGAGATGGATGCCCGGATGGTCTATCGAATTTCCTATGATCGGGATGATGATCCCAATTTCACGGGGGAGAGCATCGAGTCCTATGCCGTGCATCGTGAGCCTGGGCAATGGAAGTAGAATGTCTGATGATCTGTCGGCCGTTTCTATGAAACTGCGAAGCTTCGTGGGCGTTCGGCCCTCTGACACAGACGGACTCCAGATACAAAATGCGTCAAAGAACCTAGGGTGCGATATCAAGCCGCAGACAGGCTGCTTCGCGATCGTTCCGCACAAGGAGCAAGTCACCACTAAGTGCGATGGGGTTCCAGGTCTTTGATTGAAAGACCGTGATGCGGGCGAGTTCGTTCGGAGCTTCGCGTGTCGGACGCAGCAGCACGAGATCACCGGACTCAGCCATCAGCAGATAGAATTCACCGACAACGATTCCCTGACCATGACCATAACGTCCGTCACGCCATAACTTCGATCCATCTCGCAAATCAGCTCCGGCGAAGATGCCATCATCCAGCCCGAACACGCAGCCATCACGCGTGTAGAAATGCGCAAACTTTGCTTTCATTCGCGTCGATTGCCACAAGCTCTCGACGACCAGGCTCTCCGCGCCGCGCGTTAGTTGAAACAATTCCGCGCCTACGCCATAGCCGCCGGAGAACAACACGCGGTCATCACCGATGACGAGCGGCGATGCACAAAGCACGTTGCCATTGCCAAAGGGACGCTTCCACAGGGTTTTGCCCGTTTTCGGATCGTGCGCGGACACACTGCGATCATTCATGGCGATGATCTGGGGCACGCCCGCAAGCCTGGCAAAGACCGGTGTGGAGTAACTCGACTTCGAACCCGCCTTCCAAGCGATGCTGCCGTCGCTCACGCGAAATGCCACGAGCGAGTGCGTGCCCTCTTCGCCACCATGCACGATTACAAGATCATCGACGATCAAGGGTGAACTCGCCGCGCCCCACTCCGGTGCTTTGCCGTTCACCGCCGCCACCGTATCCTTTGTCCACACGCAGTCGCCCGTCGTCAGATCGAGGCAGTTCAAGATGCCAGTGGATCCGTGTGTGAAAACACGATTGCCGGACACGGTCGGCGTCGCACGCGGGCCTTCGCCGCCGATGAGGCTTTGATAGTGCGCAAGATCACGATGCACCCAGCGAGGTTCACCCGTAGCGAGGGCGAAAGCAGAGACGCATTCGCTTTCATCGCGCTGCTCCTGAGTGATGCACAGATCGCCCACCACCACAAATCCTGACCAGCCAGCGCCGATGCCGCGCCGCCAGAGAACTTGCGGAGGATGGTGCGACCAATCGCTTGCCAGCTTCGGCCCCGCCAGCACACCGGTGCGATCTGGACCGCGAAACTGAGGGAAATCAGTATGAGGACTCGCAAGTGTCGCGGCGATCGGATGTGTTGCGGGTTGCGACGTCAACGATTTTGCCCAGCGCCATTCGAAGAGTGGTGTCATATCCCCGCTCATGCCGCGCAGACGCACCAGTGTGCCCGCCAGCACGAACAGACCAAGGAGCGCTGCAACTGCTCGCAATCGCATACGCCACGACGCACGTGAGAGAAATAGCCACCAGATTATCAATGCCAGCATTACGACGATCGCGATCTCGTAGGTGATGAGGTTCCGTTTTTGAAATGGCCACTCATCGTGCCACCGCACCCATGCGACCGCTATGCAGCCCAGCAAGGGTATGCTAGCGCCGATTTGCCAACGGACAGGCGCCATGAAAGGAGAGTCTGACATGGAAAATGATTTCAGGAGGTAACGAAAATGGATGCATGGCGTCTCGTCCGCAGAGAAAAGCTAGATCCTCCTCAAGTCGCCCGCTACTTGTGTGCCACCAGATCATAGCCGCGCCAGTCGTGGATGGTGACATCGGCGAAATCACCCACCGGAATATTTTTGTCCACGAAGACGGTGCCGTCAATTTCCGGCGCATCCATGTGGGTGCGGGCCACGCC
>JAYVZW010000047.1:0-2570 GCA_043783015.1 Verrucomicrobiota bacterium | reverse complement strand
AAGAGCAATCGAAGCTTTAGAAGGCGAGCATATGTTGGGCTTTCTCCTTGTTGCCTCACCCTTGTGTTCAAACTGGCTTGGTCAGCTTCATCATCAATAATCAGGGCAGCGATGCCTTGCCTTCGGGCACGTTCGAATAGCGCTATAAGTTTGCGAAGAACACTCCAATTCTTCTTAACTGTTACCAGCACGCTCGGGCGTTCATGAACAGGCGTTTCTGGATCACGCCAGTCATCAAATATTTGGTTTAGCTGCTCGCTTTTCGTTTGATCAGGCTCACGGAAATGTTGCCACTTGTGGTCATGGCGTTGATCAAGGCACAAATCCCGATCAAGCCGCTTGCTCGACTGCTCGAACAACTCCTTGGTGGTGCCAGTTATCACAATTACTAGCGGACAATTGTTGTCTGCCGCTAAGGCCGTCACTGTTGTGAATGACATTGTTTTTCCACACTGGACGTATCCAATGACAAGACCTGTTCTCACTTCTGCCGAACCGGGCATGGCACACTCTGAAGTAATGCGGATCGCAGAGTCCTGTAGAGCATCGCGTTCGCTATCTTCAAGCTTTGAGAAATGGCCGAGCAAATCGACCGTCTCTTGACCGATGGACGGTTGCCAACGCGTATTGGTCGAACTAGGCGGCGTGAGTTGGATGAGGGCGGGTAGTGTGCTCATGGATTAACGGAGTTTTAGCTTAATGCAGACGTGAGCAGTTCGTTCACATGCCGTCGGACGGCAGACGTATTCTGATACCCTTGGTCACGAGCTACGATTTCGGCGATTGCCATCGCGGCCGCAATTCTCAAGAGTGGCTCGATCTGGTCTGCTTCGCTGCCCGCGAAACGCTCCATGAACGGGTGACCACAGTTTACCCGAAGCTTGAGAACGCGAGTTTGTCCTGCCCGAGGTTGGTCACTGACTCCCAGCCATTCTCCGATAGCCGGGTCATTCGCCAACTCGATCGTCACATCCCATTGCTGGTCTTTGAAATCCAGGATGAACTGTTTGCTCGCAGCCGTCTCAGCCGCCGGAGGAAGGCTCACTGGAGTCACGACATTCTCAAGAGGTTGATCGCGTTGCTCTTGGATGACACTGGTTGCCTTCGATTGAAGAACTGCTGCCGTGGATGACACTGCGGTTTCTGCGCCGCGCCGAATGTCCGAGGTCTTTGGCCGCACCCTGTGTTCCTTTGCCTTTGCGAGTATCGGCAGCGGCTCGCTATCGATCATGATCTTGAGTTTGAGTTGGAATTCATCCTCGAGTTCCTCCCATTGAAACCCGTCTTTGGTATGACTAACAGCGAAGCCCTCCAGGTGCAGTTCGCCAAACACACGTTGGTATCTGTAGTCGTTGGCTTGTCCAAAAATGCTTTCGGGGCGATACCCTTCGTCCCCACTCCCCACGATAAGCCGGTTTCGGCGAAAGAGAGCAAGTCCCGCTTCTGCGACGCTAGCTTCCTCACGAATCGCAACAAAGCCATGCGCCCGCTTTCCTCCTGTAAGGGTGAGGTCGATCTCTTTTCTCCAGACGACCGGTTTGGCATTCGGGGTCTTGGGATGAGGCGCGTTCAGAATCGGAGGCTCGGGGAAAGTGAGCTGATCACCACGAAACCAGAGTTCCAAACGGCCATCGCGGATGAACTGCCGGTAAATGCCTGTGAGATGAGACTTGATCTTTGCGAGCGTGCGGCCAGCAGGCATTTTCTGCGGATGTATGAGAATAAGCTCGGTGAAGTGCTCGTGTGTTTGTCCAGCACAAAAATTCACAGGAAGTTCTTCCAAATTCTCAGCGGTTATCTTGCCGAGGTCAAAATCGATACGTCCTGTGCGTTCTTCACCAAGAGCCTTCGTCCGCACGGACCAGTTGGAGGAGAACCAGAAGCCAGCACTTTTCATCCCCATGCCGAACTCTGAAAGGCCCTTTCGATTTGGGGGGACTTCGGCTGTGCGGAAGGCGCGTTGATAGTCAGCAACCGCGATTCCGGCTGCATTGTCCCTCACGACAATTCTACCACCGTCATTCTGGTCGAGTTCAATCTCGACTTTGAGCCGATATTGGCTGCCATGCAGTTCTTTTAACTGTTCCCATCGCTCAAGCGCGCTCTGAACTGCATTGTCCACGAACTCACCCAGAGCATACCAGGGCTTGTAGTTTAGGTGACGAAGAACTGAGAGGACATTTACTCCCGGCTGGATGTTAACGGTATCGGATGGCATGTGCAGGACGAGTTTTGTGAAGTGGCTGAGACGAGGGGAGAACTTTCGCCGACGCCTTCGTTGGCAAAGGCTTGTCTTTCGTTGGGATCAGTCGTTCTGCGATGAACTCGACCAGTTTGGCATTCACTGCATTGCCGAGCGCTTTGAAGGCTCTTGTTTCTGCTTCGGGCAAATACTCCAGAGAATCAAGGGATTGAAGACGCGAGCACTCGCGGGCTGTCATGTAACGCCGCTCCCATCCGATGATGGGCACTTGAGTCGTCGTCATGGCAACCAGTGATGGGCTTGTGTCAGGGCGCTTCACGCGCACTCCTGACGCACGAAACTGGATCACCAGCTTCCACACGTCACG
>JAYVZW010000046.1:0-2573 GCA_043783015.1 Verrucomicrobiota bacterium | reverse complement strand
AAATTTCAGCCAATCGTAAATCCGCGCCACTCTGCGGAAGTTCGTGGTTAAGATCTGAGCGGCAATGTCGTAGGTGACACCGCGGCGAAGTTCTTGAACTGATCAGAATGGGCGGCTAAAAAATGTAGAGTGTCCAGAATCATTGAGGGATCACATCCACCCGCCCTGATCACAGGACCGTTTCCACAATCGCCGGATCGTGTTCTTCCATTTGCAGGGCCAGACGATTGGTGAAATCGCCTGCTTCAGCTTCTGTCACCAGTTGATTCTCCACCGGCAGCTTGCGCAGGATGGTGATGGCACGGTCAAAGGCGGGGCGCAGGGACTCTTGCTGAGGTTCGCCCAGAAGAAGGTAAAGTTTGAAGCGTTCCTTTGAGTCTTTCACACTTAGCATCCGGCCCAGCATCTTGTGCGCTTTCTCGCGGATGCTGTCAGCGTTGGCGAGATCAAACGAGACGGGCTCCAGGCAGTGCCACAGGCCGTTCTTCCATGCGTAGGGAAACTCCACCTCGTCATCCTGCACCACGATCTTCTTGGCCTGGAGGTGCTTCAGCACGTGGCGGCTTTCCAAAGTCTTTTTGTAGGTGCGCCAGACATCCTCGTCGGTGCGGCGGGCCTGCACCACCTTCTCATCGTAGTGCGTCACCAGTCGGCGGAATATCTGGTCCAGCGTCTTCGATGGATCGGTGGTCACGCCGCCACCGGGTGGTGACCATTGCAGGCTGCTGTCGTCGGCGGGCAGGATGTCATGCACCAGCGTCATCACGGAGTCTGGCCTTCCATCAAAAGGCAGTTCACCGGTCAGGCGGGCACCCACCTCTTCCAAGCGGCCTTGCACCAGACGCATCAGGCGGCGAAAGGCCTCACCATCGAGGTCGGGGAATGCCTTGGATACCCGCCCATGCGTCGGGCGGCAGATGGCGCTGGCAAAGGGCGCTCCTGGCGCATAGAGAACCAAGCCCACGTTCACAAACTCGCCAGTGGCGGTATCGTGGACGTAGCGGAGAACGGTGTAGCTATAGGCGATCTTCATGACAGGGCTGTGGTGATCTGGTGGATAACGGCTGTCGAATGCTCTCTCAACTGTTTAATATACGCCACAATACGCTCCGTTGCAGCATCTTCTCTTCCCCACTCATCCGGCAGCGATGCCCGGTAATCATCGATCCTCTCTGGCGTGATGGCCTCCAGCGCACCTTGCAGACGGCTGAAGTCGATCTTCCCTCCCTTTACCATGTCGAGAAAGACATGCCGCTGATCGCCGGGCGCAAACGTCACCTCCTCCCACGGAGGCTTCCAGAAGAGGATGCCCTCCGTCTGAAAGGCCAGCTCGTGATCGTAGATGGCCAGCGACCGGCTGTTGGACAGGCAGTTTGGGTTTTTGACGCGGCGGTCTGGATTTGCGATCATCGCATCAAAGGCGATAATCTCCGCCGCCGTCGGCATGAGTGCCTGCGGTAACGAGATTCCCGTCATGATTGTCGAGTATTGTGGAGGCAGCTTCTCGGAGCCAAATGCCAACCCCACGCTACTTTTGGCCAGCGCCTTGATCTCCTTATCGGGAATAGATTCCACAAAGTCGGGCTCCACTTGCACAAGAAAAGGCTGTGGCACTGGAAGATCGAGATCAGCCGCGAGCAGCGCAGCCAAAGCCTCGGACACGAGACCCTGCTTCTTCGCCTCACATCCATCTGAGAACTTCACCACCAGCTCCACCTCGCCCGGCACAGCATCTTCGCTTTCATCCTCGATGTTCACAGCCAGCTCCGCGCAACCGATCAGGCACGGTCTGGTTTTGCCGGTTCCCATGCGCTTGATAAATTGTTGGGCGATGACGATACGTAACATCTGGCTTTCCCATTAATAGTTTAGTTAGTGAGTTCCGCAACGAGGATGGAGAGCAGGCTCGCGGCGGTGGCGTGGAAGGGTGATTCAACCGACGGTGACCTGCCCGTTCATCAGCATCGGCAGGAGCCAGTCGCGGAGTTCGGTGAGTTCTTGGTTTTGTTGTTCGAGCACCGATTGCTGTGATGAAAGGCTCGACGCGAATTCGGTAAACTTCTTTACCAACTCAACAGGCGGCAAGTGAATCTGCACTGCCTTCAGCGTGCCGCCTGAGATCTCCTTGAAAGTCGAACCTGACGCATTGGCTTTGATCAGCTTCATGAAGTGGTTGAGCGTGAAATAAATGTAGTCCGTTGAGAATTCGCTTCCTGGGACAAAGGATTTGAAACCTTGATTCGTGGTCACGATATTCCGTGCGACTGCCAGATAGCCTATCGGAGCGCGGGAACTCATCAACACGGTCCCAGCGGGTAACAGCTTCAGGGATGCCGCCTTGATTCCCTCTGACGTCACCCCGATCGCTCCGCGATCAATGAAGCGATTGCCGACATTGTCGGACAAGTCTTTGGGTGTGATCCAAGGGGTGCCTTCCGTGCTAAAATACTCGGGCATTTCGGTGCTTGGAGTGCTTCCCCCGATGATCTTCCCAAGCTTCTCCAGATTGCCAGATGTCCACCCCTCGGGAATCTCGCGTTTGAGGGCTTCGTTGTAGATCATCTTGCCGCCGG
>JAYVZW010000045.1:0-7768 GCA_043783015.1 Verrucomicrobiota bacterium | reverse complement strand
GGAGCTGCTTGAGCGTGTCGGTGAGATCGTTGAGGCCACGGATGGCTTCACGATACGAGCCCTTGATCGTCTCGCTTTTCTCCAGCGCGGTTTCGAGCGTGGATTTGTCGTCGGCAGGCTTGTGGCCGTTGTCGTTGCCGTTGGTGTGTCTGGGCATGGTGTTCCTTTTGGGTTGTGCAGCGGTTGTTGTAGCTGCGGGTTGACTGGTTTCGCCTTTCACCGGCTCAGGTTCATCCTTTGCCGGCGCGCTTGGTGCGGTCACTGATGTCTGCGGTGGTCCTTCAGGCCGCGTCGGCATCACGATCATCTGCCTGCCCTCATTGCTGAGACGCACCGGGGACAGAGAATCAATGATGTCGAGACGCAGCAGCCCGAATTCCAGCGCCTTGATGAGCAGATGCCGATTGAGATGAACCGCGACATCCGGCCCTTTGCTGGTGGCGTCATCGACCTCCACTGGTATCCACGGCTGGTCTGCGGCCGATTTGCAGAGCAGATTGACCCGCTTCCTTTTGACCTCGATCCCCAGCGCATGATTGATTTTGTCGTGATCGGGCATGCGCTCGATGGTCTGGATCATCTGCTGAATGGACGCAGGGTCGAATTCCACGGACGTGCTGAAGCTCGTGGGGATGACCTGACGCCAGTTGGGATAGTTGCCGTCGATTTGGCGCATGATAAAGCGCCAGCGTCGTGAGCTGATTTGGAACGGCGCTACCTCGTCCTTGTGCTGGGCGATGCCGATTTTGAGCTGCCATTCGCCGTCTGCATTGAATTCTTTCCACCCGATGAACTTGTGACTCGGAATGATGAGAGAACTCTTCAGCGGCAGGTTGAACGAGTTTGAGCTGTAGAGGTGACGACCATCGGTTCCAACGACGTAATGGGCATCCTTCTTGGACGTGTCGATGTAGGCTCCGTTGAGGACGAGCCGGGTTGCATCATCGCTGGCGCACTCCATCGCTTCGTGGATCGCGCTGCGGACGGCTTCGGGTATGGCGACGGCATCACCATTGATTTTCGGCGTCGGCGGAAACTCATCCACCGGCAAAGACTCGACATCGGATGCGGCGACTTGATTTCCGATGGCGTATTCGATCTTGATCGCGCTTTTCTTGGCCGCACCGATGAGGATATTGTCCCCTTTCCCGCACGCCTTGGAGGTTTTCAGCAGCTCGTCATAGGGCACGAGCAGACTGAGGGGTTCACCGTCGCTGGGTTGTTCCAGACGCAGCGTGGCGAAATGATCGAGGTCGGTGGCGGTGAGGGCGATCCAACCGTCTTTGGTGCGTTCGATCTTGAGATGATTGAGCACCGGCAGCGTCATGCGTTTGGAGATGACTTTGGCGAAGCCGGTGAGGGCGGGTTTGAGTTCCGCGATGGACAGAGCGATTTTGCTCATAGGTTTGTGGTTCTTTCTTGGTTTGGTGTTGAAATGGAAAAGCCCGCCAATCGGTGAGGACTGGCGGGCTGGTTGTCGTGGTAAGTTTTCCACGACCTACGTGATCGTCTTTCCTTTCGACGGCAGGGAGCGCACGTAATTGCGGACGAACTCCTTCACACTGGCTTCGACCTTGATGAAGAACTCACCGCCGACACGCGTGAACTGGTGCGTGCGGTTCTCCGCCATTGCCAAGGCGAATTCCTTCACATGCTTGCGGCTGATGAGTTTGGTGCTCATGCCGCCAGCGCCTCCGCCTTGTATTTGAGCTGGGCCGTGGTGCATTCATCGCTGGTGATGTCGTCACGAGCGCCGAGATAGACGGGCTGGTAGATCGATCCTGATTCCTTGAAGGCGTAGAGATAACGACATTCCACCACCTGACCCGTTGCTGGGATCTCATGGTTGGGTGGGATCGTCACATTCCCAGCGGCCTTGATCTTCTCACCGTCGAAGATGAGCAGGCCGATACTGCGCTTGGCATTGACCTTGCCGACTATGAACGAGGCTGTTTCGCAGAACTTGTATTTGAGCTGCGAACCACCACTGGCAGGACGCCCGGCGATGTAAGGCGCGTCGGTGTGCTTGAACACGATGCCCTCGCATCCGTCGGCCTTCATGCGAGTAAACGCCTGGCGCTTGTGCTCCTTGGTGAAGTGCGTTTCGACGAGATGAATGTGGGGGTGGCAGAATGACGCCAGCAGATTCATCAGCCGCAGGTAGCGTTCGCCATAGCGCAGGCCACCGATCTCGTCGTCTTCGATGAGCAGGGAATCGAAGGCATGGAACTCGTCACCGATGGCTTCACCGTCGATGATGAAATCCACCTCGCAATTACCGCAGCACTTTACGAGCGGCTCAGGGAGTGCCACGGCTAGCCCCAGACGATTGATGCCAGTGATTTTCCCATCCTGTTTCCTGATGAGCAGGCGACGACCATCAAACTTTTCCTGTGCCCAATAGGCCGGATCAGCGATGAGTTTTTCAATCTGATCGTCCCCGATGGGATTGAGCAACTGGCAGTGAATGCCGGTGCTCAACTTATCCGTGTGCTGGTAGGGGTGCCATCTTCGCCGGAAGTATATCCCTTGGCCGTTTTCGCTTTCACCAGCTTGTCGTAGATGGCTCTGGCGGCTTCATAATCGACCGCTGTGGAGGTTTTGGTCCCGGTGGTCAGCGTGGTGCCTCTGCGACCGTAGGCGAAGTTGACGACATATCCACTGTCCTTGGATTCGATGCCCGCGTGATAGACTTTATCCGACGAGCCCTGTCTGTAGTAGAGCGTGATTTTCTCCATGATGATTTTCTCCTTTTGTTTTAGTTGTGAGCACGAAAAAGCCGGCCACCCGAAGATGACCGGCTTCGCGTGTTGATTTGGTTATTTGCCGAGCAGCATTCTCGCGATGAGGATGACGCCGGCGATGAGGATGCCTGCGGCGAGAGCTGCGAGCGGAAGCACGATGAGGTTCGAGGCGATCTGCACCAACAGCACGATACACTTCGCCACTTGCCAAAGCAGGAACGTGATGAGCGGCACGATGAGCACGGCCGGGATGAGCAGGATTGAGCTGACCTTGCTGTTGAGCCGCAGCCATTCGCGCAGAGTCCCGTTGGGCGAGATCCACCATTCGAGACTCAGCACCGTATAGCGCAAGACCTCACCGGCGCGCTCCAATCCGTTGAGATCCTTCAGTTCAGGATCAACCTCCGGCGTGCCAATCGGTTTCGGTTTCCAATACCTGCTGAGAATTGTCTGGAATCCGGATTTCTGCGGTTCCTGACGCTTGGGCTGGCGTAGTGGTTTAATGGGTGTTTTCATGGCGGCGAACGCGTGAACCGATGGCTGTTCCGATGGTGAATAGGACAACGCAGCCGATGGCGAAAGGTCCTGCGACGACCTCCCAGCTTCCGGTTTCCCTTTGCTGGGATTCGAGTTGATGCTGGGTTTCCTGGAGTTGCTGCTGTTCTTTGCCGTCGAACCAGCCGGCATGGACGTGGGCGGTCGCGAGCAGAACGCAGGCGACGATGAGGGTGATGGGTTTCTTCATGATTTCCTTTCTGTTTGAATGTGAAAGGGCCGACCCACCGATGACGATGAGCCGGCCCTGATGTGTGGTTGTGGTGTGGTCAGTGCCAGGCGCGGCATTCGTTGAAGAATTCACACGCGGCACATTGCAGCCCCGGCGACGGGATGAAATCGCGACGATCCAATCCGTTCGCGTAGGCTTCGATGAGATGGAACAGCCGGGACTGCTGATTTTCACTCATTGGCGGCAGCTCGGTGATGACGACTTTCGGGGTCTTCAGTTTGACCAGGTGATGCAGCTCGATTCCCTGCTCCAGTTTCCCGGTGTTCTCCCGGTAGAGCATGGCATAGATGCTCGTCTGAACCTCGTTGGTATCCGCCACTTTCTCCGCGTTGGGTGTCTGGCCGCAGGTCTTGTAGTCGATGATCTTGCCGCCCTGAACGAGATCGAGAATGCCAATGAGTTTCGGCAGACCATGCTCCTTTAGCTCGGCTTCTCCGGGCACCTCGACGAACTCGGGTTTTGCCGCAGGATTGGCCTGACGGATGTAGGTTTCGATGAGTTTCCAGGCGGTGGTTTTCTGCTCGGTTTCATCGTCCTCCCACTCGACAGGTTCCTCCGTGTCCGCCCACGCTTTGGTGAACTCATCATGCAGTTCCTTCAGCGTCAGCGGTTGACTTCGCCAGCGGGCCTTGTTCCACGACTTCAGCACCGAATGCACGGAGCTGCCGACGTGAAGTGCGGCCGATTTCGGTTTCTTGATCTCGGCGACGTAGCGGAAGAAGAACTTGAGCCGGCAACTGAGGTAGAGCGCCAGCCGCGAGGCCGACACCATTTCCTTCAATTGCCCGACCCGTTCATCTGCCGTCAGCGGTGCGGGAGCGCCTGCTGTGGGATCAATGAGGGCGATCATGTGCGTGCAGGTTGACGGCGACTCCAGCGCCGGCGGCCATTGGATTTACCGCCGGTCTTCTCCAGCAATTCCTGGATGAGCTGCGAGGCTTGCATCTTGTCGAGTTCCTTCACCCCGACGCCGAAGAGCTGCTGCGCGTTCGCTTCCACATCGTCTTTGTTGAGATTGTTCTCGTTGACGATGCGCTGGATGAAGGATTTCTGCCCATCGGTGCAGTTCCACGCGGCACCGTTCCGGTTCTGCGGTTGCTGACTGTTGTCGTAGTTGCTGGGATAGCCGTTGCCTTGGCCGCTGGGATTGCTGGGATGTCCGTTTCCATTCTGACTCGGCTTCATGCCATACGTGCTGGCATCGGGCATGTAGCCGACTTGCTGGATCTCCCCATCCACTGCGGTCTGAAGCAGCGCATAGAGCTTGGTGGATTCCTGCGCGGCCTGGCTGGCGTCGGAGATTTCGACCGTGAGCGAGACGGAGCAGGAGTGTGAAGAATAGTTGGGGAGGCCCAACTTTTTCATGTAGGTCATTTGCAGGATAACTGCCATATTGGTGTGATTCCTTTCGTTGTTGTGGTGTGGGCACAAAAAAGCCGCCCGAAATGGACGGCTTCTCGTGCTGGTGATGTGCTGGTGATAGTTGAATACCCTACGCTGCCGGCGGTGGGCCGTATGGTGGTGGCGACTCTGCGACTCTCATTGATTCCGTTTGCTCCATGAATGGCACGACGTTAATCATGGCCTCATCAAGCAGTCGGTTCGTTAGTTTGGTCATCGGCATGCGTTCGGCCTTGGCTCTGAAATAGAGTTTGGTCACGAGATCGCGACGAATCTCCGGGCTGTAATGCCGTGGTCTGGGCATTGAATCTCCTTTCTTTGAAAGTTGGAGCCTTTGAGTTCATCCCGTTGGGGTTGGCTCACGGGCTTACACGTTATCATACCGCCGTCCCTCGTCGTCTTGAGGGAGGGGTGGTCAATTCGGTCCCGCGACCGCTATGAACTCATCCGCCCCGGCGAAAAAGCTTCGCTCATGCCGCCGGTAAATTTCACCGATTGCGGGATCGGCGATCCAGAATCCCTTCGGCGTCTCTCCCACGAGCAGAATTGCATGGTCTTCATTGTAGGTGAGAGCATCATTGGTCATCACAGGCTCTCCACCCCGCAATGCTGATCTGATAGCGAGCCTGGTCTTGAGCGTCCTCGACCTCAATCCATGCGAACGCTTCAAAGCAGTCGCCACTGAGGTCAAGGTGGCACCATCAGGTTTGCAGTCTGTCAGTGAAATTGCGGCTCGATGTCCGATCCTGATGCCGTAGTGGTGAGCGACCATTTGAGCGACTGCCGCAGTGCAGGAAAAGGAAGTCCATTGGCGATGAACCTGGATGTCCAGAGAACCCTTGCTGGTCTGCTTCGCGTATCGCCGCCAGGGCAGGAATGAACGGATGATTTTTAGGAAGTTTGTGAACATTGTGGTTTGGAAAGTTTCAGCCTCAGGGTTTATCTCCCGGCTTCAACTTATTATACCAGTGATTTACAACGGCTGCGGGGAAGCTTTTTCCTAAGGTTGCTGCTGCTTCACAAATTTGGCTTGCAGCCCAACGTGCTTTTGTATTTTATCAGGTCCATGCACAATAGCAGGATGCAAGATTGTTAGCACGAGCGATAAAATACCATGAAGATCATCCGGTGGATGTGCTTTTTCGTCCCAACTCTTTTCCCGTTCTTCGGCTTGATCGCTGGTGAATACGATGTCCAACGAGGTTCCTCGCCTACAGGGACCCTGATCTATTTGACCTCTGGGGACAAAAGCAAAAATAAAGTATGGCTTAGCCTCACAGAAGAGCCCAAGGAATGGGTCAAGTTATGCACAGCCAATAGGAAATACCTGCGCATCACGTTTTCGCCTGACGAGCAGTGGGTGCTGATTTCTGCCTCGGACGGACATCCGCTAAAGCACAGCCTTCGTCTCTTCAAACGAAGAAAGGGTCGTCTTCACTACTCAGAAATGCCGGACCTAGACATCGGCGATGACATCCAGAACCTAATTCAAAAGGAAAGCGGAGATTTCATAGGGACCAACTTTAAGGGCGCAATCCCTGCGGCGATTTGGAGTGCGGATAGTGCTGCAATTTTATTGTGCGTGACTGGCGAGGCGGCAGCAGACAAGGAAATCAGGTATGTAAATCCTTGGTTTTGTGTTTATGACATTGGAACCGGGAAAATTGGCTTTGATATATCGAAGTATCACTTTGATCTCAATTTGGCGAATCTTCACGCGGTTAGAAACCATAAGTGAGCGTGCTTTGTGAATACTTTGCTCTTACGCTTTCACGCAGTGCTTCAATTTCTGTCCCTGGAAGTCACTGTAAATGCACAATGGTCGCCCCCTCTTGAGAGGCTCGCGTTTGACGCTGGCGAAATGCCGAAAAATACACAGTGGTTTCCTGCAACGAGGGACTTGGGACCTAATTCTGTTTTGTCTCCCGACAGCAACTGGATACTGCGAAGCGAGGGCGGCGCAAGTCGGGGAGAGGAGCTGCTTTTGTATCACCGGGACGCTGAACTCAACTACACGAGGGTTGGGAACTTTGATCTTGGAAACCAAGCGGAGACCCTTGCATTGAAGCAACCAGGGCTGCCCAAGGACATGCGTCTGGATCATCGCTATCTTTCCTTCATGATTTGGTCTTCGGATTCGCGGGCGTTTCTGTTTATGATGAGTGGACACGACAGCGGAAAGAACCTGTATATTCCAAGCGGATGGTTTGGGATTTACGATCTTGCGAAACGCACGATCAGCTTTGATTTTTCGGAATACCGGTTCGACCTGTCCAAAAACAACCGGAGGACCTTTTCGACAGGGAGAAAGTGAAATCTGCGATCCCTTCGCATCCGTATTGACTATCGTGGCCTGAAATTAGTAATTCTCTCGACATGTCCACACCAACACTCACCCAACTCAAGCAAGCCGTCACAATCGCCGAACAGATTCAAAAACTCGAATCCGAACTCGCCAGTCTCTTTGGTGGCGGTTCCACCATCGCGTCCATTATTGAAGCTGCATCCACGCCTGTTGTGAAACTTGGCAAGCGCACCATGTCAGCGGCGACGAAAACGAAAATGCGTGCTGCTCAACAGGCTCGGTGGGCGAAGACGAAGGGAGAGGAGGCCGTAAATGCGGTGGTAAAGACTGAAAAGAAACTGGTGAGAAAGGTGAAGCGCACCATGTCCGCCGAGGGACGAGCAAGAATCATTGCCGCGCAAAAGGCTCGGTGGGAGAAGATCAAAGGAGCTGTCGTGGATACTGCCGAAGCTGCTGTCGCGTTGGTGACGCCAAAAGCGAAGAAGAAGGCCAAACGCAAGATCAGCCCCGAAGGCAGAGCGAAAATGGCTG
>JAYVZW010000044.1:0-7797 GCA_043783015.1 Verrucomicrobiota bacterium | reverse complement strand
AGTGGACATTATACGCTTATTCCAAAGCGGTGCTTCACATCAAACAATGAGATAAACGCATTTCGCGTATTGGTCAGCCAGACAATTGCGCGATAGCCTGCGCTCTTGCCAGCAACCGCCCGTGACTTGCACTTCAGAAATTCGCGTCGCTCATGTGTTCCGGTTTCCCCCGCTCACGCATCCCGCAACAGGATTGAATCCACGATCAATTCATCGTGGAGCACGTCGCTGAGGATGACGATGGGGTCGCCGGCGGAGACGATCTGCCGGGCGCGGAGAATTTGTAACGCGGCCTCAATGGTGTCGTTCGGTCGGCCCGCAAACTCCATGACGAAGGGAAACACGCCGCGCGCGGTCATCATGGCGCGGCTGACATGGAGGCTGGGCGTAAAGGCGAAGATGGGCGCGGATTCCGGGCGTTGATGGGCCAGTAGATGCGCGGTGACGCCGCCTTTGGTGAAGACCACGAGCTTGGAGCCGGGGATGCTGTTGGCAAGAACGACGGCGGATTTGACGACCTTGTGCTTGTTGGTTTTGAGCGGGGCGTCGCTGGCGAAACGTCCGGATGGGTAGCGTTCTTCCGTGCGGCGGGCGACCTTGTCGAGCACGGCGACGCATCGCTCAGGATACTTGCCCACGCTGGTTTCACCGCTGAGCATGACGCAGTCCACCTGCTCGGTGACGGCATTGAAGATGTCGGTGACTTCCGCGCGGGTGGGCACGGGATTTTCGATCATGCTTTCCAGCATCTGCGTGGCGATGATGACTTTCCTTCCATGGTAGGAACAGCGCTCGATGATGTCGCGCTGAATGATCGGCAGGTCTTCCACGGGGCATTCGCTGCCGAGATCGCCGCGCGCGACCATGATGCCCTTGGAGGCGAGGACGAGCGCATCGAGGTTATGCAGCGCCTGCTGATTCTCAATCTTCGCGATGACGCGCGCATTGCTCCCCTTTTGCTCCAGCAGTAATTCCAAATGCTGAATATGCGCTGGCTCGCGGGCGAAGCTGAGCGCGAAATAATCGACGCCGAGTTCCACGCCGAGATCGAGATCGGTGTAGTCTTTTTTTGTGAGCGGCGGGAGGTTCACGTCCACGCCGGGGAGATTGATGTGACGGCGGGATTTCATTTCGCCGCCGGTGATGACTTCGGCGAGGATGCGTATGCCGTTGACGATGGTCGCCCGCATCTGGATCATTCCGCCGTCGATGGAGATGGGATCCCCCACTTTCAAATCACCCGTGATGCCGGGATAGTTCACCGTAGTGGAATACTCCGTGGTTGGCGCGAGTGATTCATCGGTGCGGAACTCAACGAAATTCCCCGGCTTGAGTTGCCACGGTGCCGTCACGTCCCCGGTGCGGATGGATGGCCCGGTCAAATCCATGAGCACTCCCACGTCGGTGTTCCGGGACGCCGCCGCCTCGCGCACACGATCATACACGGCGCGCGTCCATTCATGGGAGGCATGGCTCATGTTGAGCCTAATGAGGTTCGCGCCGGAGTCGATGAGCCTGCCGATCATCTCCACGGTTTCCGTGGCCGGGCCGAGGGTAACGAGTATTTTTGTTTTTCGCATGAGCGGTTAAAAAGACGGGGCCGACATCATCAATTAAGCACAAGACATGCCACGGAACGAGCTTCACAAGGAACGCTCTTCCCTGCTTCAAAGGAGACGACCGTGTCCACGAAACTGGCTTCGCGCGCGGTGTCGAAAACCAATGACCAGCCGCCTTCAGGCAGCGGGAACGGGATATTTTTTTCCGAGGTATTGAAAAGAAAAAACAGGGTGTTCTGATCCTCCGTTCCGCGATTTTGGCCGGGCACGTTCATCAAAGCCGCAAAAAATGAAGTGTCGGGCGTGTGCCACATTTCGTGAGACATGGGGGCACCGAGTGCATCGAACCATGAGACATCCGTTCGTCCGGTCGCGGGATTCATGCGCCCGTCAAAGTGGCGCGCGCTCCGCAACGCCGGATGCGACCTACGGAAGGCGGCAAGCTGCCTGACGAAAGCCTGCATGGCGCGGGCATCCTCGCTCTCGCTCCAGTCAATCCAGCTGATCTCATTGTCCTGGCAGTAGGCGTTGTTGTTCCCGCACTGGGTGCGCCACCGTTCATCTCCCGCGTTCAGAAATGGCACACCGAGCGAGCAGAACAAAGTGGCCAGCATGGAACGGGCGATTTTGCGGCGGAGCGCGAGCACGGCAGCGTCCTTGGTCTCCCCCTCCACGCCGCAGTTCCAGGAATGATTTTGATTGTCGCCATCTCGATTGTCCTCGCCATTGGCTTCGTTGTGCTTGTCGTGATAGCTGAGGACATCACGCAAGGTGAAGCCGTCGTGCGACGTGAGAAAATTTACGCTGGAAAGCGGCGAACGCCCCCCCGGACCAAAGATGTCTTCGCTGCCGCACAGACGTTTCGCCAGATCAGCCGTGGCCCACGGTGAACCGCACCAGAAAAGACGGGCGTCATCGCGATAGCGGCCATTGAGTTCGCGCCAAGGCTTGGGAAATCCGCCGACCTGATAGCCGTTGGGGCCGATGTCCCAGGGTTCGGCTATCATTTTCACTCGGGAAAGAACCGGGTCCTGTGACACCGTTTGGAAGAATGGCGCGAAGTAATCGAATTGATCCCCGCGCCTGCCGAGAGTGGCCGCGAGATCAAAGCGGAATCCATCCACATGCATCTCCTCCACCCAGTAACGCAGGCTGTCCATGATGAGCCGGAGCGCCGGAGGCGAGGAGGCATTCACCGTGTTTCCGCAACCGGTATAGTTCAGCGTCCGGGCATCGCCATTCGTGAGGTAATAGCTGTTGTTATCCAGACCACGCAGAAAAATGTTGGGGCCGTTTTCATCGCCCTCCGCCGTATGATTATAGACGACATCGAGAATGACCTCGATCCCGGCACGGTGCAGTGCGCGCACCATTTTCTTAAACTCGATGACCTGTGACTGCGCATCACGCGCGGCGGCGTATTCGCTGTGCGGTGCGAAAAATCCGATGGTGTTGTAGCCCCAGTAATTCGTCAGCCCGCGCTGGATGAGGAAACCGTCGTCGAGATGTTGATGCACCGGGAGCAACTGCACGGCGCTGATGCCGGTGTCCTTGAGATAATCGATCACCGCAGACTCGGCCAGTCCGGCGTAGGTGCCGCGCAGTTTTTTTGGCACACCGGGATGCTTCATCGTGAAGCCGCGCACGTGCGTCTCATAAACGACTGTATCCGCCCATGGCGTATGCAATAAGGCATCACCTTCCCAGTCGAACTCATCACTGATCACGACTGACTTAAGCGCAAAGCGACCATTGTCCCGGAAATCCGCGGTTTGATTCGCTCCGATGTTCTGCATCAATGAATGCCATTTATGATTCCCGCTGATGGCTTTCGCATAGGGGTCGAGCAGCAGCTTGCTCGGATTAAGCCAGAGTCCTTTCCCCGGCTCCCAAGACCCGTGGGCACGGAATCCATACGGCGTGCCCGGATTGACACCACTGACCACGCCACGCCAGACATCGTCATCGTCGCATTCCAAACGCACACGGGAGGTTTCACGGGTGGTCTTTTCAGGATCGAAAAGACAGACATCTACCGCTTGGGCCTGTTGTGAAAAGACGGCGAAGCTGACTCCATCGCCCACCAAGGTGGCTCCCAAGGCAGGAGACATGATGGATGCTGATTTTTTTCTGGAAGATGGCACAAGCGCTTGTTAGCAAGAGTGAGGCCGTGTGCAAGCAAGGAGCCTTGCGCGAAAATGATAACTTGCACGTTTCCTGAAAAAAGCGACATCCTCTGCGCGTAATCCATCGCCCCCTTTTATCCCATCATGAAAATCACACTCGCCACCCTGTTTTTGTTTCCCTTGATTCTATGTGCCGAACCTGAATGGATCTGGACTTCAAAAAATGCCGGTCCCACTGAGAAAGCGGACTTCCGCGCCGATTTTGTTATCAGCGGAGGCATCAAGAAAGCCGTGTTAAAACTAACCTGTGACAACGGTGCCACGGCGCTCATCAATGGGAAAAAAGTGATTGGTAACACTGCCTGGCAGGAGCCCTCAGAGGCGGATGTGAAGGCTGACCTGCGTGAAGGAAAAAATGAAATTCTGGTGCAGGCCTATAATGAAGACGGCATCGCAGCTCTGGTCGCCACGCTGGTCATTGAAGGAAATGACGGGAAAACAACCACGGTGGAAACCGACAGCAAGTGGCAGGCAGCGGCACATGGCAAGACAGACTGGAAGCCAGCCGTCACCATTGCGAAGTATGGCGACGCGCCTTGGGGCTTGGCCCTTGCCGGCAATGTTGGCAAGCCCGGGAAGCCTGGAAGGGGTGGCAAGCCTGGAAAAGCTGGCCAAGCTGGCCCGGCCGACGCGCCTGTGGAACAATCCAGCATCACTGCTTTGCCGGGATTCAAAGTAGAACATCTCTACACGGTTCCGAAAGCAGAACAAGGTTCCTGGGTTGCCCTGACCGTGGACAAAAAAGGTCGACTGCTCTGCGGCGACCAATACGGCGGCATCTATCGTCTGACACCGCCGCCGATCGGTTCATCAGCACCCTCCAATGTGGAAAGGTTGGATGTTCACATCGGAGGTGCTCACGGGCTGCTCTATGCGCATGAGTCGCTTTACGTCATGCTTGACGAAGGCAGCGCGCCAGAGGCCAAGGGGATGAAGCAGGGCCTCTATCGCCTCAAGGACAGTGACGGTGATGATCATTTCGGTGAGCCAGTGCTTCTCAGCGGGTGCAAGGGCAGCGGAGAACATGGACCACACTCCATCCAGCTCAGCCCTGACGGAAAGAACATTTTCTTCAACAACGGCAATCATACGAGCCTCCCGGAAAATCTTGCGATCACCCGCGCCGCGAAGGGCCAGTGGGGCGAAGATCATATTCTTCCCCGCATGTGGGACGCCAACGGCCACGCGCGCGGCATCCTCGCTCCCGGCGGCTACATTTGCAAAACTGATCCTGACGGAAAAAAAGTGGAACTGTTCTGCGCTGGATTCCGCAATGAGTTTGACTTCGCCTTCGATGCCAACGGCGAAATGTTCACCTACGATGCCGACATGGAGTGGGATCTGGGTGCCCCTTGGTATCGCCCCACCCGCATCAACCACTGCGTGAGCGGTGGCGAATATGGGTGGCGCTCCGGCACCGGAAAATGGCCCGCCTATTATGAAGACAGCCTGCCCGCCGCCGTGGACATCGGCCCCGGCAGCCCCACTGGCACCGTCTTCGGCACCGCGGCAAAATTTCCCGAAAAATACCAGCGCGCACTTTTCGGCAACGACTGGACTTACGGCACCATGTATGCCATCCACTTCACAACAGAAGGCGCAGGCTACAAAGCAGTGAAGGAAGAATTCATCTTCGGCAAACCGCTGCCGCTTACTGATGTGGTCATCAATCCGCATGATGGCGCGATGTATTTCGCCACCGGTGGCCGTCGCACACAGAGCGCGGTCTATCGCGTGACCTATGAAGGCAAGGAGAGCACCGCCCCCGCCGCGCCTTACGCCGTCAGTGAGGGATTGAAACAGCGGCGCGAACTGGACAAACTCCACGACGAGGGCACCGGCCCCCAAGCCATTGACAAGGCGTGGCCGTTCCTCGGCAGCAAGGATCGTTACCTGCGCTTCGCCGCACGCGTGGCTATTGAGCGCCAGCCCGCCACGCTGTGGCTCGACCGCGCCCTGAACGAAACTGACCCGCAGGCCCTCATTGAAGCGATGATCGCCTACGCCCGCGTGGGCGGCACTCCCCTGTCCCCTTCCGCTCCCGTCTCCGCATATTCAAGCGGAGCGGTTCCACCAGCCACTCCTGAGAATGCGAAACTACAAGGCCGCATTCTCGCCGCGCTCGGCGGCATTGATTTCAAAAAACTCGATCTCGATCATCAGCTGCAACTGGTCAGGGCTTATCAGCTCGCCTTCACTCGTCTGGGCAAGCCCGAGGCCGCGATCTGCGTCAAAGGCGCGGAACATTTCGACGCGCTCTATCCCCAGACTGATTCCATGCTCAATCGGGAGCTTTGTCAGCTTCTGGTCTTCCTCGACTCGAAAAGCGTCGTTTCAAAAACACTCGGACTCATGGCCACGGCCAAGGACGATGCAGAAGCACTCGCCACCGATGAATTGCTCTCGCGAAACGCCCAGTATGCAGAAGCTGCGGAGGTGGTCCACAAAAGCCGGCCGAACCGCCAGCAGATGTTCCTGATGTGGTCGCTGCGCAACGCCAAGGCCGGATGGACCTCGGACTCGCGCAAAACTTACTTCTCCTGGTTCCCTCACGCCCGCACTTGGAAAGGCGGCAACAGCTTTAAGGGCTTCATCGAAAACGCCCGCAAGGAAGCTCTCGTCAATTTCGTGCCGCCGAATGAAACCGCTGAACTCGACGCACTCTCCAGTAAAAACGAATCCATCCTCGCGGCCAACATCACGCCGCCCAAAGGCCCCGGCAAAGCCTACACCACAGATGAAATCGTGAAACTTGCCACTGGTGGAATGACTAGCCGCAACTTCGCGCAAGGCAAAAACCTCTTCAGCGCCGTCATGTGCGCCACCTGCCACCATTTCGGTGGCGACGGCGGGAACATTGGTCCCGACATCACCGGTGCGGGCAATCGTTACTCACTGCGTGATCTTGTGGAAAACATCACGGAGCCTAGCAAGGTCATCAGCGACCAATACGGCTCCCATCAAATCGAGAAGACCGACGGGAGCATCGTCGTGGGGCGTATCATCAGCGAAGAAGGCGGCAAAGTGAACGTGATGACCAACCCCTTCGCGCCCAATGTGCTCTTCCCGATCGAGAGCAAGGACATCAAGAGCAAAAAAGATTATCCCGTCAGCATGATGCCCCCCGGCCTCATCAACTCCCTCAACGAAGATGAACTAAAAGACCTCCTCGCCTACCTGCTCTCCGGCGGAAATGACAAGGACAAGATGTTCGCCCCCTGAGACCTCACGCTTGCTGCAAGACTGCTGATTGTCAGCAGGTAAAACCCTGCTCCATTGGCGGTCATGGCCACCTTGATTTTCTACCTCGACGACGGACGCGAGATCCCCGTTCCCGTTGATGGCCGGATCAAGGTGGGCAGCACCGAGGGCAACGATGTGCTGGTGGAGGATGCGGGAGTCTCCGCAAGACATGCCGAGATCACCCACACAACGGTCGGTGGCTATCATTTGCGCGATCTGGGCTCCGAGTCAGGCACGAAGGTCAATGGCGAACGCGTGACTTCGCGTGACCTCCAGCATGGTGATGAAATTTCATTTGGCAGGCTCTGCGGCCGGTTTTTTCTTCACGACGCTGGTGCAGCCCCGTCATCAGACGAAGAGGCAAAGATAAAACTGCGCGAGCTAAAGGACGCTTACAAAGATACTTTCACCAAGCACACCACCCTTCTCGGCGTGGTCACATCCCTGGCGAACCAGGAGCGCCAGAAGCTGGCCAGTCTTGATCGTTTACAGACCGATACTCTGAATTTGGAAACACGAATCGCCAATGCACGCGGCTTGCTCCACCAACTTGAAGATTCAATCGCCAAGGCGTCCGGCACTTCGACTGATGCAGCTGAGGAACAGCGGAATGCCAGGGAGGAAATCGAGAAGCAGACCGTTCGACTGGAGCAGTTGAACCAATCTGTTGCAAAGCTTGAAGCTGAAAAACTCGGGCTGGAACAAGGTATGTGGAAGCTTGCAGAAAGGCGCAAGGAAAGTGAATCCAGACGCGATCAGGCCGATGCGGAAAGCTCCCGAACCCGCGCAGAGCACCAAAAACTCTCGGC
>JAYVZW010000043.1:0-2594 GCA_043783015.1 Verrucomicrobiota bacterium | reverse complement strand
TTCTCGGCCTTACCCCGCCCCTTCATGAGAACCGCTCAGAGCGCGGCTCGCAAAATGCTGACGTTCTTTGTTCTGACCATGCCACTCTGGCTTGGAATCGCGAGAGCCCACAACCTCAATCAGGTCGATACCGTGCTGGCCTTTGACAAAGCGACGCTCGACCTGATGGCCACCCGCAGTGGCACCGGCCAGCCGATCTTGAAAGCTGGCGACACCGTGGGCGTGATCCTCAAATCCACGCCCGGACCCGGCACCGCCACTGGAGCGGGCGGCTACATGACCTTCTACATTCCGCCGGGCACCCAGGTGATGAATGCGGAATATGGTAGTCTCGATTCCACCGGGAACTTTGTCGCGCGCCCGGTCAAAGGCCCATCCATCATGGCGACTGGAGACGGCAGCATCGGCCTGACCGCTACACCTGGAATGATCGGCGCGATTTTACCCGCAATACCCGGCATCGGAACTCCCGGGCTGAATGCGGCGGGAGTGCAGTCCACCCCGGTCACCGCAGCAGGATCGCCCAGCGGAACGCTCGCGGGCGTTTATGGCGACACCGGTATTTTTTATTCCACCAGCCCGGACACCGTTTTCCAAAGTTTCATCACCAACGGCGGTTACGACGGCAACACCGGCACCAGCGACAATGTGCTGACCAACAACCGTGGAGTCGCGATGACTCCCACCACCAAGTGGGACGCGGAGCAGCTCATCGCCTACGGATTGAGCAGCCCCACCGCGCCAGTCATTGATCCCAACGGTCGCGGCAACACTCCCTGGGGCCTCGGCAGCGGGGTCGCCGGCCCGCAGAGTGGCTATGCCTGGGCCTTCAAGCGCTCACTCTATCAGTCCACTGGCGACATGAAACAATCCATCGTCGTCGGCCCCTGGCAGCGCATCAAATATCCCGGCTCCTCCATCAGCAAGGACATTCCCGGCACGAAATCCACCTCACTGGGATACGCCACATCGGACGCCAGCAGTTTGGGCCAGCTGGTGAATCCGGCCAATCCTCTTCCACCCACCTTGAGCCTGACGGACAGCTCCAGCCCCAAGGCCATCCGCATCTCAGAAGGCGGACTTGTGCTCGGACATTCTGAATATGCCCGCGTGCAATTGAAAATCCTTGCCGACGTCGGCCAGCCCAACTCACCCTTCGCTGCGGATGGTTGCTTTGAAATGAACACCGATGCCTTTGGTGGTGACGCCGGTGGCGAACAGGGCGGTAAAGATCACCTCTGGCGCTACTACGCACCCACTATCCAGACCGTGCATCCCTGCGCGATGGTGCAGAAAGTTTTCACGAAGTCACTGATCAGCACCGGGACGAATTCTTCCTTCCAGATTGCCGTCATCAACACAGGCGTCACCGCGATGAACAACGTCGTGGTCACCGACCCCATGCCGGCGGGGCTGACTTATCTGAGCGCCTCGCCCGCACCGTCATCCACATCGCCGTTGACTTGGAACCTCGGAACCATGGCCGCCAATAGTGTCAAAGTCATTACTGTGAACTACACAGGATCGGGCACCGGCACATTCTACAACGTCGCATCCATGAGTGCCACCCGAGCAGGAATAGCTGTCTCCGCATCAGGCACGGACAGTGTCACCGTCGGTGCGTTCTCGGACCTTACGCCCACCAAGTCAGTCACGCCATCAACTGTCTCGCCCGGCGGCAACGTGACTTACACCATGACCATCACCAACGATGGCAGCAGCACTAATGGCTCGCCATTAGTCATCACAGAAAATCTGCCTGCAGGTTTCACTTATCAAAGTTATGGCAGCGCACAAATCAACGGCGGCGCGGCCGCATCGGGTGTTGTGACCGTGAATTCATCAAGCGCCGCCGCCCCGGTGTTCACCATATCCCAAGGCATCATCGCGGGCAAAAGCTTGGTCATCACATTCACTGCCGCAGTTTCTCCCGGACAGGCCACCGGTGTTTATGGGAACTCGCTCTCCCTGAACTATGAGAGCAAGGTGGTATCTTCGGGCGTGCTGGCACCTGTGACGGTGGGCGGTGGACGTATCGGTGACACGGTCTTCCGCGACTGGAACGGCAACGGCTCGCAGGACATCGGCGAAGAAGGCATCTCCGGCGTCACCGTGCAACTTTACAACGGCGCGGGCACCACGCTGCTGGCCACCACCACGACTGATGCGAATGGAACCTATCTGTTCAACGGCCTCAACGCCGGCACTTACCAGGTGCGTGTCACGCCACCTACGGACTACGTGATTTCCTCTGATCCAGATGGCACGCTGGACAGCAAAACCAATGTGACACTCATCGCCAACCAACAGTTCCTCACTGCGGACTTCGGTTACAAATACGACATCGCCAGCCTCAATGCAGCGTCCATCGGCGACTTCGTCTTCAGCGACACCAACAACAACAAGGTGAAAGACACCAGCGAGGTGGGCATCCCTTTGGTGACGGTCAACCTCTACGAAGACACCAACGGCAACGGTGTGATCGACAACGGCGACCTCCTCATCGCCACCATGCCTTCGGCCAATGGCGTAACTAATGACTACAACGGGGACGGCTTGATTGATCCCGAGGGGTTTTATCTTTTCAAGGGCCT
>JAYVZW010000042.1:0-7822 GCA_043783015.1 Verrucomicrobiota bacterium | reverse complement strand
TCATCATCCTCTCCACCGCTCCGCAGATTCGTTACCCCGATTGCTACGGCATTGACATGAGCGAACTCGGCAAGTTCATCGCCTTTCAAGCAGCCATCGCCCTGCTGAAGGATCAGCATCGTCACGATGTGATTGAGCACACCTATGATGCTTGCGTCGCCGAGATGAAGAAGCCCATCAAAGAACAACGCAATGTGGTGAAGGGCATCTACGACTCATTCACAGACTACGAGATTTCTGAAAAAGTCGCCGCACTGGTCCGGCCATCCAATGGCGCATGGAAGGGCGAAATCCGTGTTATTTACCAGACCATCGAAAACCTGCACGAAGCCGTGCAGCCCCATTGTGGCGACTGGTATTTCAGCGGGAACTATCCCACACCTGGCGGTAATGCCGTCGTCAACGAAGCCTTTCTCCGCTTCCACGAAGGCAAGACCGGGCGCGCCTATGATCTGTTTTGAATCATGAAAATATTAGTGACCGGAAAAGGCGGCCGTGAGCACGCCATCATTAGTGCCCTGCGGGAAAACTCAGACGCCACGCTTTTCGCCTATCCAGGCAGCGATGCCATCGCCGAACTTGCCACACTTGTCGAAGCTAGGGATTTGCTCGACCTCATCGCATTCATGCAGCGCGAGAAAATTGATCTCTGCATTGCCGGTGAGGAATCCTATTTGGTCAAGGATCGCGGACTGGCGAATCTTTGTGCTGAGGCAGGCATCCCGTGCTGGGGGCCTTTGAAAGAAGCTGCGCAGCTCGAGGCCAGTAAGACTTTTGCGAAACACTTTCTTAAACGGCATAACATACCCACTGCCGCCTTTAGCGTTGTTCACACCAAGCACGAAGCTCAGCGCGCCATCACCGACTATCCGGTGGTGTTGAAGTTCGATGGACTCGCCGCTGGCAAAGGGGTCGCTGTCTGCCAGGATGAGGCCGCCGCGAGTGAGTTCCTCGATGAAGTGTTCACGAAGCGCGCATTCGGGGAAGGAGACCTGATTGTCGAGAAATGTCTCAGCGGGCCGGAAGTCTCCATCTTTGTTTCTGTTTGTGACGACCAGTATCACATCCTCATGCCCGCGCGTGACTACAAGCGCATCGGCGATAATGACCAAGGACCGAACACCGGCGGCATGGGTGCCGTCGCTTCGCAAGCACTCGTGGATCCCGCGCTGCTGGCGAACATCGAGGCCAACATCATTCAGCCCACCGTGCAGGGCCTCATCAAGGACGGCCTTAGTTATCGCGGCTTCCTTTACTTTGGCATCATGCTCACACCCACGGGCCCGCAGGTGTTGGAATACAATTGTCGCTTTGGCGATCCCGAGGCCGAGGCTGTGTTGCCCATGATCGGCGGCGATGTCGTCAGCTATCTTTTCCATGCCGCCAAGGGCCAGCTCAAACCGGAACTGATCCACTTTGCCGAAGGCTGGAGCATCTGCGTCATCCTCGCCAGCGCAGGCTATCCCGTCTCATCGCACAGCGGCGACAAGATTGCCGGACTCGACTCCATCAACAACGCCCGTGCCTTCCATTGCGGCACGAAACGAAACGGCAACAGCACTTTTGAAACCAATGGCGGGCGCGTGCTCGCCGTTGTCGCGCAGGGAGGCACTCGCGAGGAAGCGCGCAACAATGCCTACACCGCTGCCGAAAAAATCACCTTCGATGGACGCCAGCGCCGCACGGACATTGCGAAGTTGCATTTCGAGTGATTGACATAATGCCATGATGTAATAACAGTAGTTACATATGGATTCTCTTACTGTCAAATTGGCCAGAATAGGCAATTCCCGCGGTATTCGTCTGCCGGCTGCACTAATCCGTCGCTATGGTTTTCGTGACACCATCAAACTCCAGCCAGGTGGTGATGGCATTCTCCTGATCCCGACCAGACAATCCGCAAAAATGACATGGGAACAAACCGCTGGTGAAATGGCTTCCTCATCCGAAACTTGGGAGGAGTGGGAAACATTTGAAAATGACGGGCTGGCCTCGGTGCCTTGGGAAACTCAGAAACGCGCCCCACGCGCCAAATGAAGCGCTACGAAATCTGGTGGGTGAAATTTGATCCGGCACAAGGATCTGAAATCGCGAAAACTCGCCCTGCGGTCATTGTCAGCCTGGACGTGCTGAATCTGCGACTGGACACGATTACCGTATGTCCATTGACATCGAGCATTCACCCCCAGTGGCGTTCCAGAATTCAAATTACTTGCGCTGGCAAGCCAGCGGAAATCGCAGTCGATCAAATCCGCACCATCAGCAAATTGCGCCTTGTAAAAAAACTCGGTGCCCTGAAGTCCGGTGAGGTGACCGCGCTGCGCCGCTTGATTACAGAAATGTATGGCGAAGGGTAGGGGGTGTTTATTTGCCAAGCGCCGATTCGGTGCGGAAAGATGTGCATGAGCCAGCAAGATCAACGGCGGGATTTCTTGCGCAGCACTTTCTCCAGTGCGGCTTCCTCCACATCGAACTCGCGGATGCGGTCTTGCGAGTAGATTTCCACGGGCAAGGTTTCAGTCGGGCGAAGCAGAATGCCCTCCGGCGTCGTCTCCGCAATCAGCCGGTCATCGGCCTTGATGCCAATGGCCCGCCGCAGTTTTGCCGGAAGTGATACGACGCCCCGGTCGGTAACGGTGAGAGTGGCTTTCATGAAGCACATTTAGCAGAAATGCAGAAATTCTGTAACAAAAACGGCTGAAAAATATGAGTGAATGGATAAATCCTCATTACAATTGGTTGGGACGCAGCGCGCTCAATCTGGTTTTTAGATTTGGCTTAACTCTTGGAAGATTTAACACCGTCCTTGACAAACACCTACGGGCCGAGCATTATCACCATTTGAGCTTTCAAAAATTCTCCTATGAGTAAAGTTACCGGCCAAAGTATTGATCAAGCATTTGCCGACTTTAAAAGGATATATGGCGGCGTTCGCAATGATTATTTTGCACCGCTTTTTGTTGCCAACGAACACGCGATTGATATCGAGAGCGCATTGCTGCACAGCACTTTCGGTGGCAACGATTACGGCTTCGACGCTTTCTATTTCGATCCTAAGACGTGCAATCTCTATTTGTATCAATTCAAGTGGTCTGAGGACGCTTCCCAATTCAAGGAGTCTTACCGTCGAATGATGGATGCCGGATTCGACCGCATCTTCGTTGGCTCCTTTCAGGATGCGAAACAGAACCAGGCTCTGCTCCAGCTCAAGAGCACCCTGCTGGAAAAAAAGGCGATCGTGGCGGGTGTTTACATCCGGTTCGTCTTCCGTGGAGATACTAAAACTGCCGAGAACAGCACTGTGCTCGAAAAATTGCGCGAGGATCTGGAGACTAAGAAATACATCATTGACGGCTTTTTCGGTCGCGAGATGAATCTGGTGATCGACTACCGTTCGGCACGCGGGCACATTGGCGGAGTAACGGTCGCCACGAAAACGCACACCTACTCCATTGAGTTTTCGGCTCCCATGCTAAAGCGCGGCCCCGATGGACAGTTGATGCATGTAGGCTCAGTTAAGCTCCAACAGTTTAACGCGATGTTCGAGGAGATGCGTCAGCGCCTCTTTGACAGAAACATTCGGTCGGGTTTGGCTGGTGACGAAGCTCCCAACCGGGCCATTATTCGGTCCCTCAAGGAGATTGTTCTGGATGAGAAAGTCGATCCGGCCGTTTTTCTCTTCAACCACAATGGCATTACTGTTTACGCCCAGAGTCTCGACAAGTGCGACGGCTACTATCGAATCACTGAGCCGCGCGTTTTGAACGGCGCTCAGACGATTACTTCGTTCAATGGATTCTTAAAAAAATTCGCCGACCATCCGAAACTAAAAACAAATCGGGGGCGGCTTGACTCGATCGAGGTGATTTGCCGAATCATCACTCAAGCCAATGACGATTTCGTGATCACTGTCACGGTCAACAACAATAGGCAAAACCCGGTGAAGCCTTGGGCCTTGCGTGCCAATGACATGATACAATTAGAACTTGCCGACAAGTTTCAGAACGACCTTAAAATCTACTATCAACGTCAGGAGAACGCCTTTCACAACCTGACCGATGACGATCTTGAACGCATGGAGATTGAGCAGCAGAAGGCTATCGAACTTCGCCTTCTCGCGAGCACGTTCCTCATTGCTGACGGCGAAGTGGACAAGGCTTCGCGCCTTGCTGAAATCTTTGAAGACGACAAGGCATATTCGGCTGTCTTTGGTAAAACCCGTCTCACTGACGACTCTCGGAAGACTCTGCTTTGTTACAAAGTCCAGTTCAGACTTCGCAAAATCACCGAGGAGATTATTGCCAAAGGTCAGCAAAAATACTTTTTCGCTCGACGCGCCAGAAATCTAATCTGGGCGCTAGTATGCCAGGGTATGTTAAACGATGATAACTTGGAAGAATACGCAGAGGATTTCGGAAGGAATATCAGTGTTGAAGCAGGGCTAATGGAGTGGATGGGTAGTATCGCAGTCAATCGCGTGCGACTCCTGCTAAGTGATCTTGTGGGGGCCGAACCCAACCGCGAAAAAATAGATCAACAACGGTATGATTTTCTGCGAACACGAGCTGCTTACGATTATTGCATGGATCAAGCATACAAACGCTGGAAATGGACAATTCAGAAATTGAAATGATCTTTGCAAGAAGATGCCGGCATAGGACTCTTGCTTGATGATTGATCGGTGCTTGGTTGATGGAGAGTTGGTCGGGATGTTTTGCAACATTATGAACTCGCCTTCACTTCGTCCCACATCTTGGTGTATTTCTTCAAGTCGTCACCGAGGTCCTGAATGATTTCGCTCCTGGCCTTCACATCCGCAGGGATGGTGACGGCGGGGTTTTGCAGGAAAGCTTTGTCCACTTGCTTGAGGCCCGCGCTATTGGGGCAGAGATAGCCGATGAAAGCCATGTTCTCTGCGGAGACGGCGCCGTCGAGAAGGAAGTTGATCATCTCATGGGCCAGCGCGGGATTGGGTGCGGTTTTGGGAATGACCATTTCATCGCAGGAAGCGCTGACACCTTCCTGCGGAATGACGACGGCGACTTTCTTGTTGCTCTGCATGACCTGCCACAGATCGCCGCTATAACCGTGGACGACGGTGAACTCCGCGCTGTCCACGCCAGCCTTGTAGCCTTCGTTGTCGAACTTGGCGATGTTCTTTTTCCAGCCGATAAGCACGTCACGAGCCTCGGCGAGCTGTTTCTCATCGCGAGTGTTCAGGCTGTAGCCGAGGGACTTTAACGCGGCGCCAATGGTTTCGCGCATGTCATTGAGCAAGGTGACGCGCTTCTTCAAATCCGTCCGGGCGAACGTCTTCCAGGTGGCGGCGATGTTTTTCACTTTGTCCGTGCGGTAGCCGATGACGGTGTAGCCGAAGGTGTAGGGTGCGCTGTGTTTCATGGCGCGGTCGGCGATCTTATCGAGCACCTCAGGCTCGATGTTCTTCAGATTCGCCAACCTGGCATGATCGAGCGGCTGGAGCATGTCCTGCCCCACCATGAGCGGTATGATGTAGCTGGATGGAAAGATGAGATCGTAGCCCCTAGCCCCGGCCTTGAGCTTGGCATACATGGCCTCGTTAGAGTCGAAGGTGTCGATGATAACCTTGCAGTGATGCTCCTTTTCAAAGCGCTTCACGAGGGCGGGATTGATGTAATCGGCCCAAGTATAAATGTGGAGAGTGTCCGCCGCGAAGACTTGGGAAGCGAGAAGGACGGAGGCGATGATAAGTGATTTCATTTGTGGATGGGACGTTTGGTCAATCGGAAGCTAATGGCAACGGCAATGAACGTTACGGCGAGCATGAGCGATGAGAGGGCATTGATGACGGGCATGTTCCGACTGGTCTTGATCATGCTGTAAACCCGCAGCGGCAGAGTGGTGGTGCCTGCGCCCTGCACAAAAAACGTGATGATGTAATCGTCAATCGAAAGCGTGAACGCCAGCAACCCGCCCGCGATGATGCCCGGCATCAGCAGCGGCAGCAACACCAGCCTGGCGGTCTGCCAGCGGCTCGCGCCGAGGTCGCGGGCGGCATCGACCAGCGTGAAATCAAAGTCTTGTAGCCGCGCGAGCACGATCATCGCGACATAGCTGAGGCAAAACGTCACGTGCGCAATCCAGATGGTGGTGAAGCCCGTCTGCATCCCGATAGCGACGAAGAACAGCAGCAGAGAAATGCCCATGAGGATGTCCGGCATGACCAGCGGCACCGTGATGGCAGCCAAGTGGAGCCGCTGCCAGCGGCTGCGGAATTGGTGCAAGGCCAGTGCCGCGAGTGTGCCCAAGATCATCGCCGCGATGGATGCCAGCGCGGCGATTTTTAGTGAAGTGAATAGTGCGTCCCAGATGTCGTCTGACTCCCAAAGCATGGCATACCATTTCGTCGTGAAGCCCTCCCAGCTTCCGCCGAATCGTGAGGCATTGAAGGAGTTCACGACGAGCACTGCGATGGGTGCGTAGAAAAACACCAGCACCATCGCAAGCACGAGTCCGGGAAGCAGCGAGCGCTTCATGATTTCTGCACCTCGGCTGATTTGTTAATACGCCAGCCGATGCCCAGCAAGAACAAGACGCCCGCGAGCATCGCCGTCGCCAGCGCGCTCGCAAGCGGGAGATTGCGGTCGCCCTGAACGCGCTGCGCGATCTTGTTTCCAATCATCTCGCTGTCCGTGCCGCCGACTATGTCAGGGACGACATACATGCCGATTGCAGCGACGAAGACCATCAGCGCCGCCGCGCCGATGCCCCGGCTCACGCCGGGAATGAAGACGCATGCAAATGCACGCAGCTTCGATGCGCCGAGATCGCGGGCCGCTTCCAGCAACGTGAAATCAAACTTCTCCGCGGCTGCGTAGAGCGGCAGAATCGCAAACGGAAGTTGTGTGTAAACCATCACCAGCAGCACCGCGGAGCTGTTGTAGAGCAGGGGAGCGCCTTCCTCGACAAGATGCAATGAGGTCAGCAAACGATCAATGATGCCATCAGGATGCAGCAGTGATTTCCAAGCGAAGATTCGGATGAGGAAGCTCGTCCAAAATGGTATGATGACGAGCAGCAGCAGGGTGTTGCGCCAGACCGTGTTTGCACGCGCGATGGCGTAGGCCGATGGCAGCGCAAGCACGAGGCAGATGATGCTGGTGGCCGCACCGATCCAGAGCGTGCGCCAGACAACGGGAAGATATTGGGCATCACCGAGTGCGCGGATATTGTCGAGCGTCCAACCTGCGCCCACGCCACCGAGCGCGTCCGCAGGTTTGCAAGCGAGCACGAGAACGATGGTTGTCGGAATGACAAAGAACACCGTGAGCCACGCGAGCGAGGGCAACGTGATGAGCCATTCACGACGCTTTTGCGAAGGCGACCAGAGTTTCATTTTCAAGGAATGACGACACTCTTGTCGTCAAGCTGGGATTCATTCACGACGGCAGGAGTGCCGTCGTTCCTTGGGAGCACAAGAACATCATCCGGCGAGAAAGTGATGAAGACTTTGTCGCCTTTGTGGAAAGCGCCAGGTTGCTCAGCGATGATGCGTGTGTCGTTAGTCTTCAAAATACATCGTGTGGTGGAGCCGAAATAGATCGTGTTTTCGACAATGGCCTCGAACACGTTCGCATTGGTGGAGCTTTGTGAAGATGCGGCGCTGATCTGAATCCGTTCGGGCCGGATGATCAACTCGACACTGGTTCCGACTGCCAACGGCAGACGGATGGCTGCACGCAGGTCGCCCAGACCGATAATGTTAATTTCCATTGAGGCTCCACTTAATGAAGAGGTCACTATGCCAATGAAGAAATTTGCATCCCCAATGAAGCTCGCGACG
>JAYVZW010000041.1:0-7836 GCA_043783015.1 Verrucomicrobiota bacterium | reverse complement strand
AGTTCCCTGCGTCCCACATAAGTGACCTGCCCATCCACCGTGCCGCGCAATCCGGCGCCGGTGAGACTTTGAAATTCATCCAGGGTTCCGGGCGCGATATCCTGTGATTTCCCATGAGCGACGATGGCGCGGGCGATGGGATGATTCGAGTGCGCCTCCATGGTGATCGCAATGCGCGTGACATCGGTCTCGCGCCCCGGAGGGAAGCTCTCGATGGTTTTCACGCGCATCTCGCCCTCGGTGAGCGTTCCAGTTTTGTCCATGCAGACAACATCAACCTCCGCGAGTTTTTCAATAGCTGCGCCGCCTCGGAAGAGAATGCCGTTCCGCGCGCCCCAGGCAATGGCTGCGAGAATGGCGGACGGGATGCTCAAGGCCAGCGCGCAGGGCGACATCACAACGAGCAGCGTCATGGCGAGATAGAACGCAGATTTTTGCCCGGCGACATTGTGGAAGGGCGCGATGTGAAAGCCGAGCCACCAGATGAAAAACATCACGGCGGTCAGTCCGAGCACGAGCCAAGTGTAGCGCGTGCCGAACTTGTCCGTGAAGCGCTGGCTGGGCGCGCGGAGGTTCTGCGCGTGTTGGATGAGCATGATGATTTTTTGCAACGCACTCTGGGAGGCAAGTTTTTCGACCTTGACCGTGACCGCGCCCCAGAGATTCAGCGTGCCACTGAAAACTTCAGCGCCCTTGATTTTCTCCACGGGCACCGATTCTCCGGTGAGCGTGGATTCATCCGCAGCGGTCTCGCCGGATATAATGGAGCCGTCCACCGCGAACAGTTCATCAGGCCGCACCTGCAACTTATCGCCCACGACGAGCGAGACCACCGCGCGTTCCTCGACGCTGCCATCGGGCAGAATGACGCGGGCCATCTTCGGCGCGGCCTTGGTGAGCGCGTTGATCTCGCGATGCGTGCGATGCAGGGCGTAGTGCTCCATCGCTCCGCTGAACGAAAAAAGAAAAAGCAGCAACGCGCCCTCAGTCCAAGCCCCAATGGCCATTGCGCCTGCGGCCACGGCGAGCATGAGAAAATGAATGTCGAGCTGGCCCACGCGAATCTTTTCCCATGCATCCTTGGCCGCATCCCATCCGCCGGCGACGATGGAGATGACAAAGCAACTGATCCACACTGCGGGGAGTAGTGTGGTGAAACTTTCTATAAACCATCCGGCGGACAACGCCGCGCCGCAGATCGCGGCTTGCATCGCGAGCATCTGCCATTCCTCGCGGCTTTGTTTCTCGATTTCCTCCGGCTCCGGCCAGGCGAACTCGCGCCATTTCCAGAAGGTGGGTGCGGTGGGACAGCTCGGCTTTTCAATCAAGACATCTTGAGAGGGGAGTTTTCTCACTTGAAATTGGAATGCCTCCCGCGTTCCCGCGGTGCTGGATGGAAAACCTTCTGCACCGAATCGCGCATCCAATGCGCGCAGCACCGTGTCGAGCCTGGCCTTCAAAGCTTCGGCATTGACGACTCCCAATGTAGCGACCGAAACCTTGCGCTGATCGGCATTGAGCAGGATCGCTTCCACGCCCCTTTCATCCGCCAGAAAGCTGGAAAGTCCCTCCATCCAACTGGAGCAGGTGGCAGGAGATGAGGGCGTGGGATTTGGCATGGGCGAAGTCTGGAATGAGTCTTACCGCATAGCAGAAAAGGTGCAAAGTCATGATTGCGTTCGTGGAGAAACAAAGCGCGATGTGAACCTTTGCCGCAAGGCCGTTTCACGGCTAGTCTGCGTTGATGACTGCTGAACCACTGCCCTGCCTGCTCGCAACTTCACCCGATGAAATGGGAGAATTTGTCGCCGCCATTGGTGAGCCGGCGTTTCGCGCGAAACAAATTCTGGAATGGATCTTTCCGAAACGCGCGGAGAGTTTCGAGTTCATGTCGAACCTGTCCAAGGCTATGCGCACCGCGTTGGCGGAGCGCTTTGTGTTGCGCACGATGACACTGGCGCGTGTGGAAGGCGCAGACGACACCACGCGGAAGTATCTCTTCAAGCTTCATGATGGCCGCTTCATCGAGACCGTGCTGATCCCTGCCTCGCCCGCGCTTTACGGCGAGCGCTCCGACCGCCGCACGCTCTGTGTTTCCTCGCAAGTGGGTTGCGCATTCGATTGCAAATTCTGCGCCAGTGGGCTCGCTGGACTCACGCGAAACCTCACGGCCAGTGAGATCATCGAGCAGATCATCCAGGTGGAAAAACATTGCGGCGCTAGGGTGGACAATTTGGTCTTCATGGGCATGGGCGAACCGTTGGCGAATCTGCCCAATGTTTTGCAGGCCATTCAGGTGTTGAATGCAGAGTGGGGCGTCGGCATCGGGGCGCGGCACATCACTGTGAGCACCAGCGGAATCGCCCCGCAGATTTACAAGCTCGCGGAGTTTCCTTTGCAAATCCGGCTCGCCATTTCGCTGCACGGTGCCAGCGATGATGTGCGCGACCAGATCATGCCCGTGAATCAGAAGTGGCCGTTGCATGATCTATACGCCGCGCTGGACTATTGGTGCTCACGGAAGAAGCAGAAGCTGACCTTCGAGTTTATCTTGATCGAAGGCGTGAATGATACGCTGGAGCAGGCGCGACTGCTGGGCAGCGCAGCGCAGATGTTGGATGCGAAAGTCAATCTGATCCCCTACAACACCGTCGAGGGTCTCCCTTGGAAACGGCCCGCTGAGCGGCAACAGGAAATTTTCTGCGATGAAGTCGCTGCTTTCGGCGTCTCCGCCACTCTGCGTCGCGAGAAGGGCCACGACATCGCCGCCGCGTGCGGGCAGCTACGCTTGAAGCAAGAGACCGATCTTGGCATCATTGAGGCACCGTTAAAATCAAAGGCTCAAGGTGCGCGTATCGATCCCCTCGGCGCATCAAGCGCGGATCATGTCCTTCACCACTTGGAACCAGAGATAAAAGCAGCCGCGCCATGAGTAGCGGAAATGCTGGTCATCTGCGCGCACGATGACGCCGGTGATGAGGTTGTGATCAATCTGCTGGGTGAGGTCACTTTGGATCGCACTGTGGAGTTGCTCAGGCTCCTGTGGTAGAACCCGTTCACCGGTGACCTCGTTCTTGACCAGAAAAGCTTCATGGGACGTGAGCATATCGGCAAATGTCTCCACATCCGTGCACCGGTTCATGCGCTGGCGTGGCGCGAGGCGCATGGTGAAACTGAAGGGATAATTGGTGGAGATGAAGGTCATGCCGTCCACGGTGCGCGTGGTCAGGCTGGCGTGGGAAAAGACGAAGCCTTCCTGCTGCGCGACGCTGATGCTGGCCTGGAGATTTTTTTCGGGATGATAAAAAAGACGGACAAAGTGGTCGGTCTGCTCCCATTTCCATCCGGCGTCATCAGCTTGCACGAACCCGGCCTCCTCGACCTCGGTGGTGATTTCATCGAGGTCAGGAAACACCTCGCGCGACGGCGGGAAGCGGTGCTTCACTTCGCTGCGCATGGGGAAGCGCAGACGGCGCACGCGTCCAGCGATCTCGAACCAAGGGAATAGAAACCAGAGGGCGATGGCGAACCCGCCCCAGGCGTGGCTGCCGGTGGTGAAATAGCCTCCGAGATACGTGGCCGCCAGCACGGCGAGCCAGCCCGCCTTGGCCAGCCAGCGATTCTGAAATGTGCGGCACGCCATCGCGAAGACGAGGAGGCCGAAGATGAGCAGGATTTGTGACATTCGAATTGGGCAGGAACAGCAAACAACGCATGGATTGCGCCAATTGCAAACGCCCCGGTCTGCTCGAGCGCTGCCCAGGGGACAGCAATTCGTGCGTGGTGAAGCGTCACTAATCTGTTACAGTGCATCAAGGAGCAACCAACCATGAAAAAATTTCACAGCATTCTCGCGGCGGTCGATTTTTCACCCTCAAGCCGCAACGCCTTGTGTGAGGCGGCCCGTCTCGCAGCTTACGACGAGTCAGCATTGACTGCCGTTCATATCGTGGAGCAGGAGCTGGCCAATGCGATCGGCCAGTCGCTGAAGCTCGATGCCGCCGGCGTGATTGCGCATGTGCAGCAGAGCCTGGAACACTTCATCGCACAGTCGGGCGCGGGCGCGATGCCGATCGCTGCTGAAGTGCATATCGGCCATCCATTTGCTTCGCTGGTGATATCCTGCCATAAGCACAAGGCCGACCTCCTGGTCATGGGTTCGCGCGGATCGCAGCACGGCGTTGGTAGCGTAGGAGCCATTGCCACCAAGTGTGTGCGGAAGGCCCCGGCGGAGGTGCTTCTGGTGAAAGAAGATTTCACCGGGCCGCACCGGCACATCATTGCATGCGTGGATTTGTCGGAGAACTCGGCCAAAGCCGTGCAATTCGCACGACGGATTGCTGAGCAGGATGGTTCCCGGCTCGACTGCCTGTTCGTGGATCAGTCCGCGATGGCACTGGCGGCGGATTATGGCGGCTACCTTCCCGCGCTTCCCGCACTGGAAGCGACCGGAGCAGACACCTGGCAAAAGGATATGGATGCATTTACCGAGCCGCTGTTGCGCAACAGTCCGATTCAGGAAAAAAGAAACATCATCATGGAGCGAATGAGCATTCGTGATGCCATCAGGGAGCACATTCAGCAAACACAGGCCAGCCTCGTCGTTCTGGGCACGCGCGGGGAGACGGATTTACGCGCGCTCATCATGGGCACGACGGCGGAGAAGGTCCTGCAACACGCCCCTTGCTCCATTCTCGCCGTGAAGCCGGACGGTTTTGAATACCACGTCGCATGAGCCGTGTGCTGAAATCACCCGTCAAAGCTGCAGCTCGGGGCTTGAAGCATCCGACCTTACCCGCCAAGATGCCGGTGGCGATGACTGGCGGGAACTTATCAAATAACAAGACGGAGCTTGAGCAGGCCCGTGAGGCGCTGCACGAAAGCGAGGAGCTGCAGCGCGGCATCCTGAACACCGCGGTGAACGCCATCATCACCATCAGCGAACGCGGCATCATCCAGACGGTCAATCCGGCGACGGAGCGCATGTTTGGTTATAAAAAGGAAGAATTGATCGGGCAGAATGTCAGCAAGCTCATGCCTAAACCGTATCGCGAGCATCATGACGGGTATCTCTCGCGCTATCGCGAAACGGGCGAGAAAAAAATCATCGGCATCGGGCGGGAAGTGGTGGCGATGCGCAAGGACGGCAGTGTTTTTCCCGTGGATCTCAGCGTGGGCGAAGTGCTGCTTTCCAGTGGACGGGTCTTCACCGGCATCATTCGCGACATCAGCGACCGCAAAGATTTGGAGCAACAAATTCTCGATATCAGCGAGGGCGAGCAGCAGCGCATCGGGCAGGACATTCATGATGACCTCTGCCAGCAGCTGGCGGCCATCGGCTGCCTATCGCAAGTGGTGCAGCAGCGGCTGAAGCAAAGCGGCAGCGCCGATGCGCGGAACATGGAGGAGATCATGCGGCTACTCTCGCAGGCCAATGCACGCGCCCGCGAAATGGCGCGTGGTCTGGTTCCGGTGGTGCTGGAATCGGAAGGGCTGATGTCCGCCCTTTCCGAGATGGCCAGCGGGACCGAGAAAGTTTTTCGTGTTTCCTGCCCGTTCCGCTGTGACCGACCCGTGTTACTGCAAGACAACAAGGTCGCCACCCAGCTCTACCGCATTGCGCAGGAAGCCGTTGGCAACGCCATCAAGCACAGCCAGGCGGATCGCATTGAAATCTTATTGTCCGCAGCAGACGACAAAATCATTTTGCGCATCCGGGACAACGGCATCGGCATTCCGGATCACGCACCGGGTCGCGGCACCGGACTCGGCCTGCTCACCATGTCGCACCGGGCGCGGATGATCGGAGGCAAAGTCACCGTCGAGCCCGACCCTTACGGCGGCACGGAGGTGCAATGCGTCATCCCCGTGCCCGCAGCGATTGATTGAGGCATATCATGTCCTCCAAGAAAACAAAAAAGCGACTGCTCCTGATTGATGATCATCCGATCATGCGTCACGGCCTGGCGCAGCTCATCAATGCCGAGACCGGTCTCGAAGTGTGCGGCGAGGCGGGCAGTGCGGCGGAGGGATTGCGCGGGGTGGAAAAATACCGGCCCGATCTGGTCATTGTGGACCTCACGCTGCCAGACAAGCATGGGCTGGAGCTTATCAAGGACATGCAAGCCATGCATCCCGGCACCCTGATGCTGGTGCTCTCCATGCACGATGAATCACTCTACGCCGAGCGCGCGCTACGGGGTGGAGCGCGCGGTTATTTAATGAAGGAAACGGCGGCGGACAATCTCGTCAAAGCCGTGCATCGCGTTCTCGACGGCGGAATTTATCTCAGCGACAAAATGGCCGGCGCGATGCTGGAAATGGTGACCGGCCAGCGCAAGCAGGCCCAGGCTTCTCCCTTGGAAAGGCTCACCGACCGCGAACTGGAAGTGCTCCAGCTCATCGGCCAGGGCAAAGGCACACGGCATATCGCCGAACAGCTTCACGTCAGTGTGCGGACGATTGATGCTCATCGCGCCCACATCAAAGACAAGCTGCAATTGCCGGATGGAAACGCCCTGGTGCGATACGCAGTCCGCTGGGTGGAAAGCAGTGACGACTCTGCGGCGCGTTGAGTAGTGACGGCATCCTGCCGTCATGCATTTGTTTCGACGGCAGGATGCCGTCACTACGTAGGGGATTCCTCTACGCCGCAATTGCGCAGATGGCATGGCATGGCGCAGTAGCGGCTACGAATTTTCAGCGGCGGGCCTTACTGCCAGAGTTTGGCATCAACCAAACCAACGCCATGAAATCCACCACCTCGCTTCCCGAAAACAACGACCTCGTCACCCGCCTTGTTCGCAGCGATCTTTTTGAACGCTACTGTGAAGCGCTCCGGCTCACCACGGGCTGCGCCCTTCGTCTGGTGCGCAATGAGCAGCATCATCGCGAAGCATCGCCCTCGTATCCCTTCGTCACCGAGCTCTGTGTGCCCGTCACCGTGAATGGTCGCCCTTTTGTTCATCTCTGCGCGGAACCCGTTCGCATCAATGGCGGCAACAAAGCCGGATCCTTTGAGACCGCTGCGCGTCAGATGCTCTATGAGGGCTGCAGCGCCGGTGATCTTCGGGCTGCGCGCCGTTGGTTCGACAAGCTGCCCGCGATGACTTCCGAACGGGCCCGCGCCTTGGAAACGATGCTGCGTCTCTTTGCGACCCAGCTTGGGGAATATGCGGAAAAACTTTTCCTCCAGACAGCCGACAACGAGCCGGATTCTGTGCGCCGTGCCCGCCAGCACATTCTCAGCCACCTCACGGAACCGCTCACGCTCGAAGACGTGGCCCGGCACGCAGGCGTCAGTTCCTTCCATTTTTGCAAAATCTTCAAACGCGCCACGGGATTGACCTTCACAGAATTAGTCAACCGCGCCCGCGTGGAACAAGCGAAACGCCTGCTGCTCAAACCCCAGCGCCGCATCACCGAAGTCGCCTACGACGTGGGCTTCCAGTCACTCTCGCAGTTCAACCGCAGCTTCCGCCGCGTCACCGGCGAGTCGCCCACCCAATACCGCGCCCATCTGCGGAACCCGGTGCTGGTGGGGGTGTAATGGGAGAATCATCTTAAAAATGGGTGCGCAAAAAAATGGTAAGCCCGGCCAGCAAACGTCGGGCGGCGCGACATGCGAGGGAGAGCGGTCTGAGCAGGATCGCGCAGGTGTGTCGTGCCCTTGGGCTGGCGAGGTCGGGCTATTACCGGGTCGTGAAGGTGAGCGCGGAGAGGAAGCGAAGGCGCCATCGCATCGTGAAGCTCAGCCGGAAGCACCCGCGCTACGGCTACCGTCGCATCACCGCGCTGCTGCGACGCGAAGGCGGGCTGGTGAACGCGAAGTGCGTG
>JAYVZW010000040.1:0-7839 GCA_043783015.1 Verrucomicrobiota bacterium | reverse complement strand
AGCGCGAAGCATTTTCAGGAGGTCGTCGGCATTGAGATTTCCGCCAGTGCGACAGCTAAGGCCACAAACAACGCCGCCATCAACGGCATCAAGAATTGCCGTTTCATTTCGGGAAGTGCGGAACACATTTTTAACGGTATCGAACTTCCGTCCGACCGGACGGCGGCCATTCTCGATCCGCCGCGCGCCGGGTGTGGTGAGGATTTTCTGCGCCAGCTCTTTGTTTATTCACCCGCCAGCGTGGTTTATGTTTCCTGCAATCCGGCCACGCAGATGCGGGATTTGGTGAAATTTATCGAGGCCGGCTACGCGCTGCGCAAAGTGCAGCCGTTTGATCTCTTCCCGCAGACGCGGCATCTCGAGTGTGTCATGACACTGACGAAATCCGGCGCTTGAGCGCAAGGATTTTTTACATCGAAAGTTATCCCGCAGTGAAAGCTCATTCCAGTGCGATTCTCGCCAGGCACGACGAGTCGATGACGCTTTACTCTACTCCGCGTCACATGCCGCAGATGCACCGCCATCGTGCAGGGAACAGGCCATAAGAAATTGAACTCTGTCAACTTTTGAACCCTGAGACCTTTTTCCGGGTCTTCCTTCTCGCCAGGGACAGGCATAAAGGGATGTTCAAGGTTTGTCCGGCGATGATTCGAAGGACATTATAATGGCCATCGGGGGAAACTTAACCAAACGCCGCCGGAGAAAAAGGGGATTTGTGTAATAAAATTGTAAGCGGGGGGCGGCGGGATCATGGAAACGGTTTGTAGTCCCGCCTTCAGGCGGAACGGGACGCTCCTTGACGTTTTTGCTAACCGTCTGAAGGCGGAACTACGAGCGATGCATGATTTCCATCCCCGGTAGGGCGCTGCTGCGTCGGCGCCCTAGATATAGAGGGCGGAGGCGGTGCGGAGCCAGGGAGGTGGCGGCGGCATTGGTGGACTTTCAAGATGGCGGGAAAGTTTGGGCGGCGGTGCAGCACTGCCTTACTGCGTTTCTCATCGACCAAATACCTTGCCATTTACTTACGTCATTGCATATATAGGCAAAATATTTCTCATGGAGCCACAAGTGAAATCGCCCAAGGGTAAAGACGCCACCGCCATCGGCTTCGAGGATAATTTCTGGCCGGAGAAGGCCGACTACGTGCGCTGGCAGTTTCAGGCAACCAACAAACTGGAAATGTTACGCGTATTGCATTAGAAAAGCGTGATGAGAAAAACCATGTCCAACCTTAAAGCAGTGGACTTCTTCTGCGGCGCAGGCGGGATGAGCTATGGTCTGCTGACTTCAGGGATCAAGGTGATCGCGGGCATTGATAATGATGACGCTTGCCGCAAGACGTATGAGGCAAATGTCACAGGAGCCCAATTCATTAAGCATGACATAAGCACACTTTCTGCTGTTTCGCTCGGGAAGCGCCTCAACATTCGTGTCAATGATCCAAACTTGGTCTTTGCCGGCTGTAGTCCGTGCCAGTTCTGGAGCAAGATCAGAACGGACAAGACCAAGTCTGCGAGGACAGCGCTGTTACTGAAGCAGTTTCAAAAGTTCATTCGTCACTTCCGCCCAGGCTTTGTCGTAGTTGAAAATGTGCCCGGGATTCATACCCGAAAAAACGTCAGTGTCCTTCCCGGCTTTATTGAGTTTTTGGCCAAGCTTGGCTATGTCATGGACGATGGTGTGGTGAATGCAAACCATTACGGAGTTCCACAGAATCGCCGCCGCTACCTTCTCGTCGCTACAAGATTAGCGAAATCGATTTCGTTGCCTCCTGCGGTGGCTGACGACGCCACGACTGTTAGCAGTTTTATCGGCGTGAAGAACGGTTTCAGCAGTATCGCAGCCGGGCATCGAGATGAAACTGATTTCCAGCACACCACCTGTGGGTTGTCACCACAGAACCTGCGGCGCATCAAATTGACCCCTAAATCCGGGGGCACGCGGGCAGCATGGAAGGACGTGGAAGACCTCCAGATTGACGCCTATCGAGGCAAAGACGACATCTTTGAGGATGTTTACGGCAGGATGCACTGGGACAGACCAGCTCCGACTATTACCACCAAGTTCAATAGCATCTCAAATGGGAGATTCGGGCACCCAGAAGAGGATCGGGCCATTTCCATTCGTGAAGGCGCGACACTCCAGACCTTTCCCAAGACGTTTATCTTTCATGGCTCCAGCCTCAGTTGTCTGGCTCGTCAGGTTGGGAATGCTGTGCCTCCCGAAATGGCTCGCCGAATCGGATCACATCTCGTAGCACTTGTCACCAATGGCTAAAATCCGAACCCGCGCCAGAGCCGTAGATATGCTAGGGCGGCAGCAGATTGCTACCGTTCAGAATGCGTTGACTGAATTGTTCAAAAATGCCCACGATGCTTATGCCAAGCATGTTCGAGTGGACTATTTTGAAGATGATGGTCCAGGGGGAAAAGGATTTCTCATGGTTCGGGACGATGGGGTTGGAATGACTCGAGACGATTTTGAGAATAAGTGGTTAGTGTTGGGGACTGAGAGCAAATTGGGGGATGGGAGGTCGAAACATTATCGGCCTCCTGGGGAGGAAATGCGTCCCATCAGTGGAGAGAAGGGTATTGGCCGTCTAGCGATTGCGTTACTGGGGCGGCAGGTATTGGTGCTCACGCGGGCCCGCCGCACGGACGGCCTGCATGATCTTGTCGTTTCTTGGGTTCACTGGGGGCTGTTTGAAGTTCCAGGATTGAATTTGGAAGACATTGAGCTGCCAGTCGAAACCTTCGCCGGAGGTTCTTTGCCTACAAAGTCCGACATTGAGGGGCTTAAGAAACGTCTTTTGGCAAGTATCGCCACTTTGGCCAAATCGCATAAAGAGTTCGATTTTGGTTTACTGATCAAAGAGGTATCGAATTTCAAACCTGATCCCAGCTACCTTGATTCGTTCTTCCGAGATCGTGACGGGGATTTGCTCTCGATCTCCGGTGAAGGCACAGGCACACAGTTCATTATTGGCCCAGCGAATCCGGTTATTAGAATCGAGCTTCAAGTCGAAGATCGCGAGAAAGATTCTAGCTTCAGGAAATTGCTCTTGGGATTCTATGATGAAGTATTTGGTGATCGACGGCCTGCGCCAATCAGCACATCATTTATGCGGTGGCTTCCTGGTGCCTCAGTGGGTGAAGAGTATCTAGTGAATGAAAAGTTCTTCACTACAGACGAACTGATCAATCAGTCTGACCACTATCTAATTGGGAAAGTTGACGCATTTGGGCAGTTTGCAGGAACACTTCGGGTTTACGATAAAGACTATCCCAATCTAGTTGTTCCGTGGCCTGGAGGCATTGGTCGGCAAACAAGCTGTGGTCCATTTGAAGTTATGTTTGGCTACGTTCAAGGGTTTCAGAAGGAATCTAGATTGGACCCCGAAAGTTGGGCGCGGATGAGCAGCAAGGCGAACGATCTTGGGGGCATTTATGTGTATCGGGACCGAATCCGAATTCTGCCGTATGGCGATCATGCTGTGGATTGGTTGGAGGTGGAGAAACGCCGAAGCAAAGGCGCAGCACATTATTTTTTCTCATACCGACGAATGTTTGGCGCGGTTATTTTGGCTAAGGAAGCAAACCCCGATCTTGAAGAGAAGGCGGGGCGTGAGGGATTTCAGGCAAACGCAGCCTACCGCGATCTTCGAGAAGTGTTGATGCACCTGCTGACTTTCCTAGCTGCAGAGTTCTTTCGCCGAGATGGAACTCATGTTGCAACTTACGAACAGGACAAGGCAGATAAGGTGCGCAGGGCGGAGGCATTAGAGAAACATCAAAAACGTTCGACTGAGCGGAGAAAGCGGTTCGCTGTCGAGCTCCAAACGTTTACAGATCGCGTTGCGAATAAGTTACCCGATTCACAGATTGCCAATCTTCGGGCGCAAACGCAAAATCGGATGGAAGCTGCATCCAAGATTGCAGATCAGGATAAGGCAGCAACTAGTCTAATCAAAGCTGAACAAGATGCGACCACATCCCTTGCCGAGCTTCGCAAGGACTACTTGAAGAAGAAGCCGTCTGGAGTAGCGCTCACGAAGGCTCTGATTTCAGATTGGGAGGCCTATCAAAGCGAATCTGAACGCCTTGAGAAGGATCTCTTTGCACCGTTCGAACAAGAGATAGGGGCGAAACTCGGGGAGATCGCTCGGCAGGCGAAGATTTATATCGACCAACGGAAGCGATTGGATGAGCGAATCAAGAGTTTGGCGACAGAGCGGCGAAGGGAGCTAGAGCAGGCTTCTCAGATGGCGAACGAAAGTGCATCAGAGACGCGGAGAACTGTCGCATCCATCACAGAAAAAGCTCGGCTTGCATTAGATGAGACTATTCGAAGCATCCAGGCAGACATGAATCGGACCGCGATCCAGGACATGGAACCTGAAAAGGTTGAGGAATTACGCGCAAAGTGGGAGACACAATTGACTGACATCGAAACCCGACATCGTGACGGGTTGATGGCAGCACGCGACATGCTTGCTGCCCTTGCGGAAAACCTTCGTGGATCTGATGGAGAGCAGCCAGCCGAAATGATGGAGGCCATTGAGGAGCGGATGCTAGCCCTGGAAGATCAGGCAGATCAAGATTTCGAAATGGTTCAGTTGGGATTGGCGGTGGCAATCATTAATCACGAATTCGGCGCAGCCATTAAACAGGTGCGCCGAAGCGTGCAGGAGTTGGGGCAATATTCAAGGCGGTCGGATGGGCTTCGTCCGATCTACGAATCGATTAAAACCAGTTTCGAGCACCTTGACGGGCACCTGAACCTTTTCACGCCACTTCAGCGCCGGCTGTATCGCAAGGCAATCACGATCACTGGCAGCAGCATGAGGAACTATGTTCGTGACTTGTTTGCGAACCGATTTGAGCGGCACAAGGTAACCCTGGCTTGGACGGATGCGTTTATGGCGGCACAGGTCGAGTGCTTCCCGTCAACACTTTATCCAGCACTCATCAATGTGATCGACAATGCCATCTTCTGGCTTTCGTCCCTGAAAGGAGAACGGCTGATTCGGCTGGATGCGGAAGCTGGGGCTCTGATCATTGCTAACAACGGTCCCCCAATCGAAGATCGTGACCGTGCCCACATCTTCGAAAGAGGTTTCAGCAGGAAAACTGGAGGAAGGGGATTGGGTCTTTTTATCTCTGACCGCGCACTCAAAGCAGAAGGCATGTCGTTGTCAGTCGAACCACCTCCAGTAGGCTTCGGCGCCTCTTTCCATGTCCACACTCCCACTCTGAAATTTACCAAATGAGCGCACTGAAAGAATTTGTTCTGCAATCAGCGACGAACTACCTGCAAAGCGTAGTTTTCGTCGATGATCACATTTATCGGGAAAGTGACGGAAAGCCCGTGGAAACTGCCACTGAACGGGAACCTCAACCTATGAGGCCTATCATTGTCGATGACGATGAAACGGGCGTTGACCATGTTGGAGTTACCAACTCCGCTGAACAAACAACAAGCACTTCGTCAGGATCACCAGCTTCTGGGCAAAACGACGACACTACGGCGGAAATTGAGCCTGCAAGTAGCGAGTATCATCCCAGAGAACTAATGGAGAGTTTTGCTCGAAAGGGAATCGTTTGTGCCTTGTATGAGCCTCATGAACAGTTCAGCACCGACGTTAAATCTGATCTTTTTCGGCTATGTGAGCGGGCGGATGTTGTGATACTCGACTGGGATCTCCACAATGATCACGGGGATGGCGTTTGTGCCCTGCTCGCTGGGTTGATTGAGCAGAGCCAAAGGGAATTACCCCACCATGTTAGACTTTGCGCGATCTATACGAGCGAAACCAGTCTCCACCAAGTGCTCTCGCGTTTGTTTGAATCACTTTTAAAAAGGGGAATTGAAGTCAATGTGGAGGACGGTCTCCTCAGATTGATGTCGGGCGCTACTAAAATCATCATTTTCGGCAAGCCATCAGCAGTTAGTCGGGTTGAAGACGAGCGGCCTTATGAAGTGCTAGAGACCAAACTTGCCGAGCGAATCGTTCAAGAGTTTGCAGGGCTTCACCATGGCATACTACCAGCATTTGCTCTTCATGGCTTGGCATCAATTCGAAGGAACACGAAGAGGCTATTGGAGAAGTTTCGCGGAGAATTGGATGGGGCTTTTCTTCTCCATCGCGCGTTGGTGCTGGGTGATCGTGATGCATTCGAGGAACTGCCAGAGTTACTGAGCGATGAGATTCGTGCTGTGATTGAGGATATGTGGCCTGGTCATTTGCACATGAGTAACATCGTCACTGCAGCGGCGGGAGAATTATCTATTTCCCAACCTGAACCGAGATGGAAAGCGACGGAAGGCGGCGCGACATTTGATGTTCAGCCTGCGGTTCGAGAAATGCTTGTGCGCGGAGAAAAAGGACTGACCTCGTTTAGTTCGTCATGTGTTGAAGCTAAAGAAATTAAAGACACGGGTCTTCGTGGAATAAATCCCAAATGGTTGAAAGACCTTGAATCTATGGTGACCGTCAACGGTAAGTCGTGGTCGGAATCGTTAGCTGCCCTTTTCTCAAATCGAACACAGTATGAATCAGAGGGGCGCAAGTTGCGTTTTGGCACGATTGTTCGCCACAAAAACGAGCCAACTCATGCGTGGAATTATAGTCTCTGTTTGATGCCAATCTGTGATAGTCAACGTCTGAAGCCTGAGAGTAGATTCCCTTTTTGGAGGCTCGCGCCAGACGCAAAGTGTGGGAGCCCTGGGAAACGCTTTGGAATCGTCGTCGAAGACGACGGAATTCCTCAGGCCCTTGCAGCAGGAGGCAAGATTCGAGATATGTTGTGGATCGCTAAATTCACGCAGAAAAATAGAGAGGTCGTTGGAACACCTGACGTGGACGGCAGATTCAAATTCGAGTCCGAAGGCATGATTGTTGAGTGGGTAGCTGAACTGAAGCCTCTCCACGCTCAGCGAGTCGCCTCTTACCTAGGTGCTGAGGTCTCACGCGTTGGGTTGGTCGAGTCTGAATGGCTGCGGCTGTTCTGTGATCGGTAGCTGTTCGGCAAGTAAGAGCAGTTTCTTTGAGTGGCAGACGCTTGGCAAAGCCAAGCTGCCGTGGCGCTTTCTCATGTGGTGCGGCTGTGAGGGATGATGGAAGGCAGCGCGGACACTCCTATGCGGCCTGGTTCGACTGGTTACTTGGAATGCACCGCCTTCACTGCGGGCTTTAACACCTGAAGCTCGTGGATGCTCCAGTAAGTTCCTTTGGCGGAGCCGGTCTGATTGATGCGGATGAACTTGGTCTTTGTCGGCTTGGGAAGAATGAGTTCCATCACGGAATGCGGGCCTTCGCCCTGGAAGACGGGCTTGTCCCAAGTGGTGCCGTCTTTGGAGAATAGCACGCTGTAACCGCGCGGGAAATCGTTGTCGGACTTCGCGTAGTCGAGCTGGAGGCCGACGATTTCGGTCTCGGCCGGCAGCTCAATCTGGAACCACATGCCGGGCACCTGCGCTTTCCCGCTGGTCCAACGGGTGGCGGGATCGCCGTCGATGGCCATGCCGACGTCTTCGGGCTTGTGGCTCGCGGTGAGTTCCTATTTCTTGCGCTTGACGGGCGGTTGCGGTAATCCGGCGTTGAGTTCCTCGATCGTCCACGGTGCGGTGCGCGACTTAGTTGCGGCGCGGAGTTTTTGCACGTCGTCCTTGGTAACCATCGCGCCATTGTTGCCGAAGGCTTTGCGCACGTAGCTGGCGACGTCGGCAATCCACTCGTCAGTGTTCGTGCCCATCGTGACCATTTGTGCTTCGTAGGTCTTGCCATCGATGGGACCGGCGAGTCCGTGCAAAAGAACCCGCAGCAGCGCATCGCCCTGG
>JAYVZW010000039.1:0-2608 GCA_043783015.1 Verrucomicrobiota bacterium | reverse complement strand
GCGAAACGGGACTGTGGCGCGTGGGCTTCACCAAATTCGCCACGCGCATGTTGGGCGAACTGGTGGACAGCAGCTTCAAGGTGCAGCCGGGTGATCCCATCGAACCGGGCCAGACCATCGGCAGCGTCGAGGGCTTCAAAGCCGCGAGCGATGTCTATGGCACCATGCTGGGAACATTCGCCGGCACCAACCCTGCCCTGCAAGTCGATGCCTGCATCGTGAAGAGCGATCCCTACGAAGTCGGCTGGCTCTACTCCGCGCGCGGCGAACCGGAAGATGACTCGATGGATGTTCACGGTTATATCGCGCTGTTACAGGAAACGATTCAAAAAATGCAGGATGCGGGGTATGGTGAGGAATGACCAGCATGGACAGGATTAACAAGGTTCAGAAAGATTCACAGGAACAGCGCTCTTGTTAATCTGGTGAAATCCTGTAATCCTGTCGAAACCTCGGTGCCACACCCATGATCTTCTCCCTCGCCAGCCGCATCGCCACCACGGTCGATCCGAAGTGTCTCGCAAAAGTTGCGTGGAATTTCGGATTTAAGGGCGCACGATCGGTGATGCTCTTCAAGAAGCGGATGAAGCAGGGCATTCACTTCCCGCCGTTTCTTTATCTGAGCATCCTGAACTCATGCAATCTGCGCTGCCAGGGTTGCTGGGTGGATGTGGAAGCTCCGCGCAATGCGATCGATCTCGACACACTGAACCGCACGGTGAACAACGCGCGCGAGCACGGCAACAGCTTCTTCGGCATCCTCGGTGGCGAGCCGTTCATGCATCCTGAATTGCTCGACTTCATCGCGCAGCATCCAGATTGTTACTTCCAGATTTTCACCAACGGCCAGTTCATCACGGAGAAGGTCGCTAAAGCATTACGCCAGCTCGGCAACGCCACCCCGCTCGTCAGCATCGAGGGCAGCAGCACCGTGAGTGATGAGCGCCGAGGAAACAAGGACGTGCTCAACCGCACCTTGCGCGGTTTGCAAAACTGCCTCGATGCAAAACTTCTCACCGGCGTGGCGACGAGCCTTTGTCAGACGAATCTCAACGATCTTCTCAGCGAAGCGTGGCTCGACAAGCTCATCGACATGGGCGTGCATTACACCTGGTATCACACCTACCGTCCCGTCGGCCCGAAGATCAACGAACAGCTCGCCTTGCGCCCCGAGCAGATCACCCAAGCGCGCCGCTTCATCACCACCATGCGCGCGAAGAAACCCATCGCGATTGTTGACGCTTATTACGATCACGCGGGTCAGGCCCTTTGTCCCATGTCCACCGGCATCAGCCATCACGTCGGTCCCAGCGGAGACATCGAGCCGTGCCCGATCATCCAGTTCGCCACCGAGAACATCAAGGACTCACGCGGTGTCTATGAAACTTTTACCAGCAGCGCGTTCTTAAAAGACTTCCGCGAAACTTCCGCGCAGCACACGCGCGGCTGCATCGTCCTCGAACGCCCCGATCTCGTGAAGCAGCTCGCATTGAAGCACGGTGCGCACGACACTACGGTCCGCCAGACGGCGATGGCTGAACTAGAATCCATGACCCCGCGCCCCAGCCAGTGGATCAAGGAGGAACAAATCGCCGAGAAACACTGGATGTATTGGCTCGCCAAAAGATTCTTTTACACGGACTTCGGGGTGTATGAGAAGCTCTCGCCGAAGGCATGAAGCCCTCGCATTCCTTCCCCTTGTTTCCTGCAAAAAAGCTTTTTCTTTGGTTGATCTCCCAGCGCCGTTTTAATGGGCTTGAGAACTTACAGCCTGCGCACGGAGCAAGGCGGCGTTTTGCTCGCGCAGTTCCTCCAGTGATTTTTCCAACATCGCAATGCGCTTGTCGTGATCGCTGGTGACGGTGACCACGGCATCATCGAAGGGCTTGCGCTGGAGCTCCATGCTCTGGAGCATTTTGCGCAGAAGCTTGCGCGGCCCTTGAAAAAGAAGCGAACCGAGAGATGGGACAGCCGCGCTTATATCACGCGGGCGCTGACTTGCCTTGCGCAAGATTTTGATCAGCGCGGGCTGGGTCGGTGAGTTTTGATCAGAGATCACAAACTCCTTCTGTGACACGGCTTTCTGCGAAATCAATGACTGCCAGCGGGTCTCGACGGCTGCAGCGCAGCGTGCGGAATTGTAAAGCTTCGCCAGTTCGACGGCAGCACGTCGTCCTCTGTCCGCAGCTTCTTCGGGGTGGGAGAAAACGTGACGCATCAGTTCGGCAGCGTGTTCGATATCCGGCTCGGCCCATCGCAGCGTAGGAGAATAAGGCGCTGCATCGGCGCCGACGGCGGTCATCGTGAAGCGGCAGAGGTAGCTGTTTCCTTCGTTCATGAAGTCCATGTTCCCCGAGTAAGCAGTGGCGATGACGGGGCGTTGCTGACGCATGGCTTCGGCCATCGTCAGGCCGAGTCCTTCACTGCGGTGAAGCGAGATGTAGCAGCCACATGCGGCGGTGAGGGCTTGATTGGTCGGGTAATCCAAGTAGTGGGAGAGGATAATGATGTCACGCCGGTCACGCGCGGCATGGCGTAGCTGCTCCAGGAGGGTGAGGTGCGCGTCGCCGTTGATGCCTTTGATGACGAGGACCGGCCCTTCCCCCTC
>JAYVZW010000038.1:0-2616 GCA_043783015.1 Verrucomicrobiota bacterium | reverse complement strand
AACTTCCTGAATTCCCTGGGCATGACTTTCCGCCCCGCAGGAACTGAAAACGTTCTGTTCTGCGAGACGGAAACCCGTCTGGAAGACTACGATGTTTACCTGCAGGCCACCAAGCGCCAATGGGATCGCAAACCCTCCTTCGCCATGAAGCCCAGCCATCCCCTGCTGAATGTGACTTGGAAGGAAAGCCAGGATTTCTGTGAATGGCTCACCGAGCGCGACCGCAAAAATAAAATCATTCCTGACAGAGCCAGATATCGCCTGCCAAGCGACACCGAATGGAGCGCCGCCGTTGGTCTTACTAGCGAAAAGGGATCCAACCCGTTGGAGAAAAACATGGGCAACAAGGCGGACTTCCCTTGGGGCAAGGAATGGCCGCCGCCAATCATCAGCGCGAACCTGAACACGGCGCGCATGGAAGGCTATCAGGACAGCCACTCATACACCGCCCCCGTCGGCTCCTTCTCCCCCAACTCCTACCATTTATTCGATCTCGCAGGCAATGTTGCCGAATGGTGCGAAGACGCCTGGCCTGATGTCACTGGCGAACGCGTCGTGCGGGGCGGCTCCTGGCTGAGCTATGCCAGGGATTTACTGCTCAGTTCTGCGCGTCAGCACCTGCCCGAATCAGCCATCAAAGCGGACGTCGGATTTCGTTGCGTTCTGGAACTGCCCATACCCTAGACTGCATCCGAAAAGTTTTTTCCCATGCGCGCTGAACCCGCCACGACCAATCCTCCGCAGACTCCGGCTCCCAAGCCCGGCCAGCGCGGCTTGGTCGCCAGGCTGTTGCAAAAAAAGCGGAGAAAATTCATCATCCCCTTGTTGCTGATGGCCATCTTGGCGCTGTCGTCCCTGTTCATCCTTGGGCCGAAAGCCTATCGCTGGTGGCAACGACGTGACACAGTCGGCCTCACCGTCAGGGCTGGTGTCTTGTTGCGCAAAGGCGACCCGGAGGGTGCCATGAAAATTCTCGCTTCCGCCTATCGCGGCGCGCCCAATCATCCAGAAGTTCTTCGGCAACTTGGTCGCACTCTCGATCAAGTTCAAGCCGACCCCAACCGCTGCATTTTCTTCTGGCACCGCTTGTTGGAACTGGGAGTTGCGACGGCGCAAGACCGGGGTGCCTTGGGATCCGCCCTTCTCCGTGCCGGACGCGCCAAAGATGCGCGCGACATTCTGAATGATTACACTCCAGAGGAACGCACCCAGCGCTGGGCGTTGGAGCTTGAAGCCCAGTTGTTGCGATATGATGGACGCCTGCTAGAGGCGGATCTGACCCTGCGCCGGGCCTACGAATCTGATCCCACAGATCCCGAATGCCGGTTGAAGCTCGCCATGCTCGATCTCAACGATCCCTTTCCTGAAGTGCAGGAGCGTGCCATAAACACCATTTGGGAAGTCGCACGCACTAACAGCGACGCCTCGCTCAACGCCATGCAAACACTGGCGACCCAGCCCAAGCTCACCGCACCGCAGGCAGCGGAGCTGCGCGATCTCATCGCCAAAGCACCCAATGCCAGCGAGAGCCAGCGCTATGACGTGCTCAGCAGTTATCTCCGCGTGCTGCCCCTTGGAAAAGACGAGGTCATTGACGAGGAAACTGCCCGGCAGCAGGGACTGCCTGTGGAGCAAACCATCGATTTCCTGCGCTGGCTGGCAAAAAATGAAGAGAATGCGCGAGTCCTGGCCTTGCTGCCCAAAGAGGCAGCCATGCGCAACGGCAACCTCTTCCTGATTTACGCTCATTCCCTCGGGGCCCTTGAACGCTGGCCCGAATTGCGCACCATGTTAAGCGCAGTTCCGGGACCGCCGATCAGCCCCATCGAGATCGATCTCATCAAAGCCCGCTGCGCGCGCGCGACCGGAGAATCCTCCACGGTCACTCGAGCGCATCTTCAGGAGGCGCAGAAGCGCATCCCGCCCAATGCCGATCCCATGGTCTTTATGCGCGTGGGGAACACGGCGGATGAACTTGGCTTCAGTGATGTCGCGCTGGATGTCTTTAATGCCCTTTCAACGCGGCCACAATTCAAGCTTTCGGTGCTCGACCGCATTTTACAACTTCATTACCGGCAGCGCAACCTTCAGGCCATGTTGGAAAGCATTGCCCGTTTTCTTGAAGAGCGCCCAGGTCAATCGCCCTACTTCGAAACCATGATTTACCTCAAGCTGCTGGAGGCCAGAGAAATTGAATCCGTGGCCAATCAGGCGGAAACTCTCGCCAAACCGGGCGGCCCCGTCCTCCCCATCATGCAGCTTGTGCAGGCGCTCGCCGCATATCGCTACGGCGATTTTGATGGCGCCCTCCGTGTAGCGGAAAACATCTCCCAAGAAAAACTAACCGCCGGGCAGCGCGCGGTGCTGGCAGGCATTTTCCACGCCTGCGGCAAAACCGCCCAAGGTTATCAAATTGCAGAAAAAATCAGCCAGGACATTCTTCTCCCCGAAGAGGCCCGTTTTCTGAGAAGCGCGCTTTGAAGTCAATGGCGGTGAGGGAGGGATTCGAAACTCGAATGTAGGCTTTTGCGCTTGGCGGTTGAAAATGCCCGCGCTTGCCATTGAGTGACGGCACATGCTGAATTCAGAAACCAAACGCCGCATTGATGCCTGCCG
>JAYVZW010000037.1:0-7869 GCA_043783015.1 Verrucomicrobiota bacterium | reverse complement strand
TGGGTGCGGAAAAATTCTATGTGCTTGGCGTATCCGGCGGCGGCGCTTACGCCCTCGCCTGTGCCCACGCGATGCCGGAACGGCTGCTGGGTGCCAGCGTTGTCTGCGGCGCGCCACCGCTGCGCGAGGTCGGAACCGACGGACTTTTCTGGGCTTACAAGCTCGCCAAATGGGCGCAGAAATGCCTGCCGTTTACCGTCAAACCAGGCCTGCGCGTCGCCGGCTGGATTACCGGGAAAAAACTCACGCAATGGCCGCAAAACTGGCTCGCCAGATTTTATGCCGCGGAAGACCGGCGCGCACTACAGGACGGGCGGCTCCATCGGATCATGATGTTCAGTGGCCGCGAGGCGTTGATGGGCGATGTCGCCGCCGTGCGTCACGACGGGACGATCTATCAATCCGACTGGGGCTTCAAGCTGGCCGATATCGAATACCCCGTCCAGTTCTGGCATGGCGACGAAGACTGGAACATCCCGCTGGCTCTGGCTCAAAAAGCCGCCGCACAAATTCCAGGCGCGACCTTCAAGGTGACGCCGAAGGACGGTCATTACTCTTTGCCGCTGCTGCGTTGTGATGAAATCGTGGAGGCGATGATGAAAAATATTTAGCTCGCGCACTGGATTACTGGGAACGACGACACTCTTGTCGTCGCGAGCAGTTGGTCCCAATGGACGGCAGGAGTGCCGTCCCTCCTTGAAAATTCAACCTCTGAGAGAGACTCAACAAATCCTGAATGCCATGAGCCACAAAGATCAAAGCGCAGAATCCAGTCCCCGGTGGCCTGGGATTGTCGGGGTCTGCCTTGTAGCCTATTTTTTAAGCCCGCCCATTGTGCTCTGGGGTTTGTCCAAATTTTATTCGCACATTTCGAAGGCACCCGAGTGGCTCGTCTATGGCTTGGCTTATTTTTATGCACCGGTCTTTTGGTTGGGTCAACACGTCAAGGTCGTCGGGAATTTTTATTCGGCTTATATCTATGCGATAGTCAATCCATGGTTCATCATGATGGGGTGACGGTTTCAATCTCGAAGTGACATAGGAGGGCTACCGTGCTTTCATCTTAACTGTTCAACGCTTAAACTTTTCAACTTTCTCAACCTCCAATGAACTCCCTTTCCGCCCGCATCGTCGAAGACATGAAAACCGCCATGAGGGCGAAGGACACGGTCGCGCTCAATGTGGTGCGCGCGCTGAAGTCCGCGATCAAATACGCCGCGATTGAAAAACATGGTGCGGACGCCGATCTCGATGATCAGGATGCCATCGTGGTGGTGCGCCGCGAGATCAAGAAGCGACAGGATTCCGTGGCCTCTTACGAAAGCGCGAACCGTCAGGACCTGGCCGATGTGGAGAAAGCAGAAATCGCCGTGCTGGAAAAGTATCTGCCTGCCGCGATGAACGCGGATGATTTGATCAAGCTCGTCGAAACCGTGATCGCGGAAACCGGCGCGACCTCGAAGAAAGACATGGGCAAGGTGATGAAGATTCTTCAGGAGCGCACAGCAGGCGCGGCGGACAACAAGACGCTGAGCACGGAAGTCTCCAAACGCCTGCCATAACCCAGCATGACCACGGTCATCATCGTCGCCGCAGGGAGCAGCAAGCGCATGGGCTTCGACAAGCTCACCGCGTCGCTGCTGGGAAAGCCGGTGCTTCAATGGACGGTCGAGGCCTTTGATGCATGTGATGCGGTGCAGGAAATCATCATCGTCGCCGGCGATGCTTTGCGCACGCTGGTGCAGTCGTGGATTGACGGGGGCGCATTTCGCAAACCGGTGGCGTTGGTCAATGGCGGCGCGGAACGACATTTCAGCGTCAGTGCGGGCCTGAAACAATTATCATCCGACACGGATATCGTCGCCGTGCATGACGGCGCACGCCCGCTCATCACGCCGGAGCAGATCGCGCGCTGCATCGCCAAAGCGGACGAATGCGGCGCGGTGGCTTGCGCCCGGCCCGTGACAGAAACATTGAAGCGCGTTGATTCCCACCACATCATCACCGGCAACATGGAGCGCAATGGTGCGTGGATCATGGAAACGCCGCAGGTGTTTGATCGCGCGTTGCTTTGCGAGGCTTATGAATCGGTGCTGCGTGATGGATTGACCGTGACCGATGAAGTCTCCGCCGTGCAGCACATCGGGGCCAAGGTCGCGGTGATCGATAATCCCTCGCCCAATCCAAAGATCACCCACCCGGCCGATCTCGCGCTCGCGGAGCGCTTGCTGCGCGGCGTGGTCTAAACCGCGTCCACCTTCCGTGGCGAAAGATTCCGATTTACGCGCTTTTTTAAAAAAATCTTGCTCACCCGCCCTCCCTGTGCCAATCTCCCGGCCCTCCGCGCCCGTGCGGGGTATGAACAACGAACGAATTCCAGGCATATGTCATACGCAGTCATCAAATCCGGCGGCAAACAGCACCGCATCACCGTGGGCGCAACGCTCGACGTGGAGAAACTAGAGGGCAACGAGGGCGACATCGTCACCTTCGCAGAAGTGATTGCAGCCGGTGAGGGCGAGACCCTGCGCACCGGATCGCCTTTCCTCAGCGGCGCGACTGTGGCCGCCAAAGTCGTAAAACAATTTCGCGGCGAGAAAGTCATCGCCTTCAAATTCAAACGCCGCAAGGGCTACCACCGCAAACGCGGCCACCGCCAATCACTCACCAAAGTCGAGATCACTTCGATCAACGCTTAAACTCATTCACCCCTAAACAGGAGATTCGTCATGGCCCATAAGAAAGGACAAGGCAGTGTTAAAAACGGACGCGACAGCAAAGGCAAGCGTCTCGGTATCAAAAAATTTGGCTGCGAAGTTGTCATCGCCGGCAACATCATCGCCCGTCAGCGCGGCCAGAAATGGCGCCCCGGCAAAAATGTGGGCATGGGCCGCGACCACACCATTTTTTCTTTGATCGAAGGCCGCGTGCGCTTTGATCAGGAAGGTCGTCGCATCAATGTGGATCCCGTCGCCGTCAGCGCGTAACCGGAGCCGCAGTAAATCCTTTACGAAATCCCCGCCGCCTCAGGGTTGCGGGGATTTTTTATGCAGAGTTCGTGGTGCGCGCTTCAGCGCACGGTCTTCAGCCTTTCGTCCAATGACCACCAGGTGAAACCACCACTCTGAGCGGGTCAGAATAATCCGTCTTTCCGTAGGCACCGATCATCGGGACTCCGGTGGCGCGACGCCAGGCGCGGCTCATGCTTTCGCCCGTGTGGCAGCCCCAGCTTTTACAGAAGGCGTCACGCGTAAAAATGCCGCCGTGGATTTTACCGAGTTCTTTTTCATGGAGGCAGGACTCGGAGGCTCCGTAAACGGCGTTGCTGTAGTCGAACATGAAACAGTATTTGTTGCTGTGGCCGAAGAATTCAAAATCACGGACCGGCACCTGATTGCGCGGCAACCCATTGTTGAGGTAGGCGATCACGTCGTCGCCGGAATTAAACCAGACCAGCCGGACGCGATACTTGTCACGCACACTGGTGACCAGCTCGGTAAGCGAGCGTTTGTCCTCGCTGCCCCTGGTGGCAAAGGCTTTGCGATATACAAGCCAGGTGACAAGTGCGGCCGGATCGTTTTGTTTAATTTCCTCGATCCTCATGCGAGCGGGCCGGATGAAATTTCCCCACCAACGGTCGTGCTGCTCGCCGGGTCGGCGGAGATTTTCCCATTTGCGTAGCGCTGGTCCGCCGCTGACGATGACATATTCCGCGCGGGACTCGGCGCGGGCTTCCTCGCTAACGCCAAAAAAAAGGCAAATAATGGCGAAGGCGAGGAGCGGGGTTGAAGGACGAAATCTCATAGGCATAAAGATTCAAGCTGGTAGCTTGGGTAAGGAGGAGTTGCAAGGACGTTGGGCATGGTTACTTGAAGGATTGCAATCAGCGGTGACTGGAAAAAAGCCGCAGAGTTTCCCCTGCGGCTTTGACATGATGATAGGTGAGTTATTCCACCAGCGAGGCTTCCTTCTTTTTCTTGCGGCCGCGTTTGCCACCGGCATTGCGCATGGCTTTCGGAATCGGGTCTTCTTTTTTCTGCAAGGCGCGGCGCAGTTTGCGCAAGGCGATATTTTGCAGCTGGCGGATACGCTCGCGGGTGACGCCGAATTCTTGGCCGACTTCTTCCAGCGTGCGGGCTTTCTGGCCGTTGAGGCCAAAGCGGGCGTCGATGATCTTGCGTTCGCGTTCGTCGAGCACGGTCAGCAGGCCGTCGAGCTGGCTGTGCATGTTCTTGTGCGAGAGCAGGTCGAAAGGAGTCTGGGCATTTTCGTCGCCGACGATTTCGCCGAACTCGGTGCTGTCGTCGTCGCTGATCGGCGCATCAAGGGACGCCGGGCGCATGGACGCGGTCTTGAGCTGGCTGAGCTTGCCGCGGTCAATGCCGATTTCTTCCGAAAGCTCGTCGTCGGTAGGCTCGCGTCCGAGTTCCTCGGACATAGCCATGGCGACACGGCGCATCTTGGAAATTTTATCCACCATGTGGACGGGCAGACGGATCGTCTTTGATTGATTCGCAAGCGCACGTTTGATGGATTGTTTGATCCACCAAGCGGCGTAGGTGGAAAGTTTGCCGCCCTTGTTGGGGTCGAAGCGCTCGACGGCCTTCATCAGACCGATGTTGCCTTCAGAGATCAAGTCGAGCAAAGGCAGGCCGTAGTTGGCGTAATCCTGGGCGATCTTCACGACGAGGCGGAGATTCGCGCGGATCATGTGACTGCGCGCCTCGGGGTCGCCTTTTTTGATGCGGTCGGCAAGTTCGACCTCCTGCGCGGGAGTAAGCAAGTCTGTCTTGCCGATCTCGCGAAGGTAGATTTTAATGCCTCCGTCTAGTTCCATGCTGGCCATAAAGTGGTGATTGGGTAAATTTGAAAATGAGGGTTGGCAGTATAACAGCGTTTCAGCCGATTTCTTCCATTATTTTTAAGCAGCTTTCCTGCCAAGTCGCTTGCATGCGGGAATGGCTGTAAATACAAGGGTTGGACGTCTGGGCGGGACATAAAAAAATTAACTACCTACTGTTGAACCCGAAATCTTGAGAAGCGTCAATCCTAATTTTCAGGCATATTAAAGGTTTTCAGACTTTTGCCTGTGTGGCCCAGCTTATCTGCCAGGTTTTATCTGTAACCGGGCCGTGACCCTGGCCAAAACTCAAATTTCAACCGCTAATCTAACGGATGAACCGGGATTCGCTCCATCTGGGCGGAACTGCTTGAATGGCACTAGCTCAAAGGCTCTTGATAAGTTCCACCGCAGTGGCAGGTGGCGTGACTTTTCCTTTGAGAATCTCCTCGACGCTCACCGCAGCATTGTAGTAGCGTTCATTGCCCTTGGTATTGCTCTTGATGACAGTGCCTTCAAGCGATACCCCGGCAAAAAGCCCCTGACTGACGCTGTAGCTGTAAACCGCCGCCTTGGTCATGACACCGGCCTCAGCGCTGCGTCCGACAGGTCCTGCCGCAACGCTGATGGCACCGCCGAGTTGGAAGTTGGTGTTTTTGGAAAAGGCTGCGACGGCCTCCGGCGTGTTCAGAACCAAAACGAATTCTGTGACCGAACCGCCAATCTGCGGCCCAAATCCGATACCGCCAGTGCGGATAAACGCTGGCGCGGACCAGCCAGTGGCTGTGCGCGCGACGATGACGCCCTGCCCGTATTTACCGGAAATGACAAAGCCGCCCTTGGTGACGGTGAGGATCGCGAGTCCCTTGGCATCACGAAGCACCTCGCGGGGAATTTCCTTTTCAGGAATGGACTTGAAGCGCTCCATGATGGCCGCAGCTTGTTTAACTTGAGCCTCTTCGTCTTTTCCCTGCGCTTGAACGGCAAATAGTGTTGTGAGGAGAAGAATGCAGAATGGTTTTGTTTTCATCGTGTAAATTTATGCGGTGTTTTATTTTGCGGATAATGCTCAGACAGCTGATTGTGGCTCCCCGCTCAACATTTGGCTACGTTCACGGTCAGTTTGCTTATATTTTGAAACTCATGTCGCGGTCTTTGCAAAACCCCGCAAGGGTCGCAACAAAATATGGTGGCAATTTGTGGTCACCTATTCGCGGGTCTTGCCACTTGCACTGCAACATCTCGTCTATGAAGCTGCACCATGAAAACCGTGCTTATCCTCGCCATCGCGTTCACCCTGGCCTCGTGCGGCCCTGAGCAGAAATCAACCGGGTCCGCTGCCAGCAGCGGAAATCATGACGCGGGTGGTCCGATTTCGGAAGCAAGACTCGGCCTTAAAATTTACCCCGGCTCACGCATCGTTACCAGCGGTGAAACCGACGAAGTCGTCAGCGCAAATTTGGTAACCAGCGATTCTTCTACGAAAGTTATAGAGTTCTATGAGCAGGAACTCGGCATCAAAGCGGAGGCTGGCACAGCGATGATTTCGGCAAAGAAGAACGGGCGCGCCTTCGTCGTCAGCCTCGCTAAATCCGGCGGAGGCACGGCGATATCCATCATGGGTAAGAAGTGATGGTGGGGGCGCTCACCGCTGCCCGCGACTGGTAACATTGGCCGCGCCGTAATTTAGCTTTGTCGTTTTTCCTTCGCCTCGCGCAAATCCGGTGCTAAGAGAGCGGCCATGATCGCCCGCACATTTTCCGCCACGCTTCTGGGCGTCAACGCCGTGGAGGTGGAAATCGAGTCGAGCGAATCGCCCGGACTGCAATTCCGCATGAGCATCGTCGGCTTGCCAGACACCGCCGTGAAAGAGAGTCGCGACCGGGTATTGTCCGCCTTGCGCGCGTGCGGATTCTATGCGCCCACCAGCGGCACCTTGACCGTGAACCTCGCGCCCGCCAATTTGCGCAAAGAGGGGCCGGGCTTCGATCTTCCCATCGCGCTTTCCATCGTCGCGCCTCGCGAGAGATTGGAACTCGAACGGCTGACGCAATGTTGCATCGTCGGAGAACTCGCCCTCAACGGCGAACTGCGCCCCGTGCGCGGAGTTCTCGCCACCGCACTGGAGGCCCGCGCGCGTGGTCGTAGGCAGATTCTCGTTCCCAAACGCGTCGCCGTGGAAGCAAGCGTAGTCGAGGGAATCGAAGTCATCGGCTTGGATAATTTGCGCGATGCCGTGGAATTCCTGCGCGGCGACAAAGCGATCGCGCCTGAGCCTTGCCGGGCGTCGGAGTTTTTTGAAGCCCATGCATCTTACGGAATCGATTTCAATGAGGTCAAAGGACAGCAGGATGCGAAGCGCGCGATCGAAGTCTCCGTCGCCGGAGGCCATAACATCCTGATGATCGGACCTCCAGGCACTGGCAAGTCCATGCTCGCCAAACGCATCCCCACCATCATGCCCGGCATGAGCGAGGAAGAGGCGATTGATACCACGAAGATTCACAGCGCGGGCGGACTGCTGGGTGAGACCTGCGCCTTCATCGCAACGCGTCCGTTTCGTTCGCCGCATCACACCATCAGCGATGCCGGACTGCTCGGCGGCGGGAGCAATCCCGGCCCCGGCGAAGTCAGTCTCGCCCACAACGGAGTTTTGTTCCTTGATGAATTGCCGGAGTTTCGTCGCAGCACGTTGGAAGTCATGCGTCAGCCACTGGAGGATGGTAAAGTCACCATCAGTCGCGCAGTCGGCTCCATCACTTTCCCCGCGCGCTTCATGCTGGTGGCCGCGATGAATCCCTGCATGTGTGGCTACTACGGAGACCTGAAAAGAGAGTGTCGCTGTGGACCCGCATCGATTCAAAAATACCGCCAGCGTATTTCTGGTCCATTATTGGATCGAATAGACTTGCATGTCGAGGTGCCCGCTGTGGAATACAAAACACTGTCGTCGAACGAAGTCACGGAGAGTTCAGAAGCCATTCGCCAACGAGTGGAAAACGCACGCATGATCCAGCGCGAACGTTTTG
>JAYVZW010000036.1:0-2626 GCA_043783015.1 Verrucomicrobiota bacterium | reverse complement strand
TCCCTCTTGCGCCTGCAATACATACAAGGGCACCCTGGATCGGGATTCACCGTCCACCTTGAGCTCAAAATAATATTCCCCAGGTTCCTTGAGCTCGAAGCCGAGGATGTTCCAGATGTGATGATGCAATTGGGAACGCTCGTTCGGTATCTCGACGCTGATGCTTTGTTTGACGGGCTTCATCACGGGCCGCATGTCGGGATCGCAGAAGTGGAACTCAAACGAATGCGCGCCCTCTTCGCCGACATCAAAGCGCATCCTCGCCGCCAGCGCGCACATGGGATGCTGACAGGGAAAGGCTCTGGCGCCGATGGTATCAAAGCAGCCCAGGATGTTGAGCTTGCCGCCTGACACGGTGGCGGCATCGCAGAGGGTGAAGATTTCAATGTTCATCCCACACTTTAACACATCACACAGTTAATCCTCATGCGGCTCTCTTTGAAGTCTTGCCTCCGAGCATTCCGATCAGCAGGCGTTCCAGCACCAGTTGCGGTTCGACTTGGGTGGTGACTAGTTTCAGATTCGCCTCCAGACAGGCGCTCAAGGCGGTGCGCAACTCCGCTGACTGAAATCGCTGCGCTTCGGTGATCGCGAGAAAGACCGGATAGACATTCAACCCGGTGCCATCTTTTTTCTTGGGCAGATGCGTGGTTTCATGCGCGGGAAGCCTTTCCAGTGCGGCAGCGAATGATGAATAAGACTGGCGCGGAAGTTTGGGATGCGAGGTGATGAGATCATTCGCCAACAGCAAACTGCGCACCCGGGGCACGATGGCTCCCAGCAAAATGCCGACAGGGTTCTGCCCCTGATAAATTAGGGTGCGCAGCAGTTCCAACGCGCGGCGGAGATCGCGACGACCGATGGCGTTGCCGACCTCAAAAATAATTCCCGCACGGCTCAATGGCACCACCGCGCGCACGTCATCCACGGTCACGCGCCCGGCGGCACCGAGATAGAGGCTGAGTTTTTCCAGTTCGTTGTCGAGCTGTCGGGTGTCCTCCCCCGCGAGCTGCACCAGCATGACCAGCGCTTCTTCATCAAAAGTGATGCCCATCTCCCGCGCACGTCGGGCCACGAGCGGTATGACTGCGTCTTCCCAACCTGTTTTGCTGGTGTCCGGCTTGTCGAACGAACGCAAATCCGCCAGCTTCACGATGCGTTTCCATGCGGAGCGACGCTTGTCCACCGCCGTGGCACTGAGGAGAAATTTCACATCGGGCGGCAGATGCTTCTCCACGTAATCGAGAATTGCTTCCGCGCCTTCGAGTGCGGCGATGGTCTTTCCGACCTGGCTGTCCGCGAGAAAGTTCGCGTTTTTTAACCATACCAATTTACCGCCACCGAAGAACGGCAGCGTCTGCAGCGCGTCCATCACTCTGCGCACAATCTGTGCGCAGTGATCAGCATTATCCGCCGCACCATCAATAATCTCCGCGCCAAAATCCCCCGCATCCGCAGGGGCAAGTTCGCGCGAGAGCTTTAACGCGGCCTCTTTCACATTCGCTTCATCCGTGCCGATCACGGCGGTGAAGTTTGAGGGCGCAGCTTTTTTTGGAGGAGGCATGGGAGCAGTTTCAGGTTCCAAGTTCCAAGTTTCAAGTTATTCTCTGCTCTATCAATGAATCCAAATATATCCCAGCTTCTTTCCGCCGCTCAGCCCGACTGGCAAGTCATCCTAGATGCCGTGATCGCCGACTTCAATGGCACCACCGGCACGCTGCATCGGCTCGACCCGGAGTCAAAGCTGCTGACAATTGTCGCGCATCGCGGCATTCCTCCCCAACTGATGCCCTTCATTGAAAAAATCCCTGTGGGCAAAGGAATTGCTGGTGCGGCGGCAGAACGACTGGAGCCGGTGGAGTTGTGTAATTTGCAAACCGATCTCGGCGGAGTAGCCAAGGCCGGCGCGCGCGCGACGAACGTGCAAGGCTCTCTCGCCGTGCCCTGCCTGCTAGACGGTGAACTGCGCGGCACGCTCGGCGTGGGGATGATGACGCCGCATGATTTCTCCGATGAAGAGAAAGCGCGGATGATGGAGATTGGGAAAGCGGTGGCGGAAAAGATGCAAGATACAAGATAAGAAGATGTAAGATCGCCATCCGCGCCTTTCATCCAGCATCTAGAATCTAGAATCTTGCATCCAGCCCGCTTCCCCGTATGCTAACTATCCTCTTATGAACCAGCTCGATCAGCTCAAACAACACACCGTCGTGGTCGCCGACACCGGCGATTTCGAAGCCATGCGCGCTTACAAGCCGCAGGACGCCACCACGAATCCATCGCTCATTCTCGCCGCATCGCAAAAGGCGGAATACAAGCCGCTGGTGGACAAGGCCGTCGCGGATCACAAAAGCTCCCCATTGAGCGGCGCGGCGCTGGTGGATTCCATCATGGATCGCATCCTCGTAAATTTCGGTGCGGAAATCCTCAAGATCGTTCCCGGTCGCGTGAGCACGGAAGTCGATGCCCGCCTCTCCTTTGACTCGGCGGCCACGATCGCGAAGGCGCGCCATATCATTGATCTGTATGAAAAAGACGGCATTGGGCGCGAGCGCATTTTGATCAAGATCGCCTCCACCTGGGAAGGCATCAAGGCTGCGGAAGTTTTGCAAAAGGACGGCATCAA